>JALHNR010000328.1:337-5064 GCA_022843525.1 Methylocystis sp.
GCTCTCAGACGGCGGAGAAGACGGCGCACCGCTGGTCTTCGACATTCCCCGTAAGCCATAGGAAAGCCCCGGAAGAGCGTCTTCCGGGGCTTCTTTGCGTTGCGCGTTAGTTCCACAGCGCCAGCAGAATGATGATCGGTATCGGAATCCCGAGCATCCACAGCAAGACAGACCGGAACATTTCACACCTCCAGTTAGAAGCGAGAGAGGGCCGCGACGCCGACGTTTTCATCGCGATGGCGCCCGCCAAGCGTTGCGCCGTACCAAGCCGCCACCGCGCCGATGAGCATTGTCGCTGCGGAAAGGAAGGCGAGCAGGATGCCCATCTTGCGCGCCGTCTCAGCGGTCTCCTTCGCCTTCGCCTGATCTTCACGCAGGCGTTCGGCGGTCAGATCCACGCGTCGCTCCGCTTCCTGCGGGGAGAGGCCGGAGCGCGAAGCGAGCACATTGACGAGATAGGCGCGATCTTCTCCGGAGATTTCGCCTGTCGCCAAGCCGCGCTCGACGATGCGCTTGACGATTGCGCGAGGATATTCAGCCGGCATCGCCACGCCCCGTGCGTTCACGTCGCCGTCGCCGCGCAACAGAAAATCGACCCGCTCCTCGACCGGGGTAGCCGTGGGCGTAAGCGCTGACGTCTCGGTTCTCGCGTTTTCCGAAGACGCCGCCGCGGAAACGCCGGTCCTTGCGAGCTGGAAGATAGAGAGGCCGGCGATGAGCGCGAACACCACGATCGCCGCGGCCCAGAGCACCAGACCATGCACACCGTCGCGAACTTCCACCTCTTCTTGCGTAACATCTCCAGCGCGCCGGCGCAGCCGTCCGGTGACGTAGCCGCCGACCGCAAAGCTCGAAACGGTGATCCAGAGCACCCAGAGCGTCAAGGCGATCACATGCACAACCGGGGACGAGCCGTCATAAGGCGACGTCAACGACAGGCCGATCGCCGAACCGAACGCCCCCATGATGAAGGAGATCGCACCAGCGATCATGGCGCCGGCGATAATGGCCGCCCAATCGGTGTTGGTCGAGCGGCCGGAGACGTCTTCGGCAGCGGCTACGGCGGCGGCTTCGCCACGCGCCGGTCTGACGTCGAGTCCCGTTTGCACGTAGTCAGTCATCTGCCGTCTCCTCAGCGCAGGCCAAGAAATGATAAAATCGCCAGAACGACGACGATGAGACCGACAAGATAAATGATGCCACTCATTGAAACCTCCGCTTCGACCGTTATGCTGCCCGGAATCACGGCCTAAGCCGCAGCGTGGACAGCCGCGCATGCCCTAAAACTCTGGCGCTTCGTCATTGTTCCGTAACGCTTGGCGCGGCCCCAAAGCGCTTGTGAACGCAGCCACGCTACGGGTATGGTCGCCGTGTTGCGTCGCAACAGCAAAGGGACGGATATGGCCGACGACATGGCGGGGAATCGGGCGGAGGGCGAGCAGCGCGCGGCGATATCGGACAAGGAGGCGCTGCTGTTTCATTCGCGCGGTCGGCCCGGCAAGCTCGCGGTCATCGCCTCAAAGCCGATGGCGACTCAGCGCGACCTCTCGCTCGCCTATTCGCCGGGCGTCGCCGCGCCGGTGCTCGCCATCGCCAAGGACCCTTCAGCGGCGTTCGATTACACGACCCGTGGCAACATGGTCGCGGTCATCACCAACGGCACAGCGATTCTCGGGCTTGGCGATCTCGGCGCCCTGGCGGCGAAGCCGGTGATGGAAGGCAAGGCGGCGCTGTTCAAGCGGTTCGCCGACATCGATTCCATTGATCTCGAGATCGACGCCAAGGAGGTCGACGCCTTCGTCAACGCGGTGCGATATCTCGGCCCCTCATTCGGCGGCATCAATCTCGAAGACATCAAGGCGCCGGAATGTTTCGTGATCGAGGAGCGGCTTCGCGACCTCATGGACATCCCGGTCTTCCATGACGATCAGCACGGCACGGCGATCATCTCCGCCGCCGGCATGCTCAACGCGCTGCTGCTGACAGGCCGCGACATCGGATCGGCGAAACTTGTCTGCAACGGCGCCGGCGCCGCGGGCATCGCCTGTCTCGATCTCGCCAAAGCGATGGGTTTTGATCCGCGCAACGTCATCCTGTGCGACACCAAGGGCGTCGTCTATCGCGGCCGACAGGAGGGGATGAACCAGTGGAAGAGCGCACACGCCGTCGACACCACGGCGCGAACGCTCGCCGAGGCGCTTGAGGGCGCCGACATCTTCTACGGCCTTTCGGTCAAGGGCGCCCTGACGCCAGCCATGCTTCGCAGCATGGCGGACAATCCGATCGTCTTCGCCATGGCCAATCCCGACCCGGAGATCACGCCCGAAGAAGCGCGCGCCACGCGCGCCGACGTGATCATCGCCACGGGCCGTTCCGACTATCCCAACCAGATCAATAATGTCCTCGGCTTTCCGTATATTTTCCGGGGCGCGCTCGACGTGCGCGCCAAGACGATCAACATGGAGATGAAGATCGCTGCGACGAAGGCGCTCGCCGATCTCGCGCGCGAGGACGTGCCGGACGAGGTCGCCAACGCCTACCGCGGCCCCCGGCCGCGTTTCGGCCGTGACTATATTATCCCGGCGCCTTTCGACCCGCGCCTGATCTCCATCATTCCACCCGCCGTGGCGCTGGCGGCGATGGACACCGGCGTCGCGCGACGCCCCATCGTCGACATGAAAGCCTATCGCGCCGAGCTTTCAGCGCGCCGCGATCCGATCGCGGGGCTGATGCAGACCATTCACGAACGCGTGCGGCGCGATCCCAAGCGCGTCGTCTTCGCCGAGGGCGAAGAGGAGCAGGTCATCCGGGCCGCCCTCTCCTTCGTTCATCAGGGTTTCGGACGCGCCGTGCTCGTCGGCCGAGAGGATCGCGTCATGGAAGCGGCGGCGAACGCCGGCCTTGAGCTTCCCGCAGAGATCGAAATCCACAACGCCAAACTTTCGCACCGCAACGCGGTCTATGCGCAGTTCCTGTTCGAGCGCCTGCAGCGCAAGGGCCTTCTGATGCGTGACTGCCAGCGACTGATCAATCAGGATCGCAATCATTTCGCCGCGGCGATGGTGGCGCAGGGCGACGCCGACGCCATGGTGACGGGCGTCACGCGCAATTTCTCCCACGCGCTCGAAGACGTGCGCCGCGTCGTCGACCACAAGCCGGGCCACCGCGTCATCGGCGCGTCGATCATTCTCGCCAATGGCCGCGTCGTCGTCGTCGCCGACACCGCAATCACCGAAATGCCCGACGCCCACGAGCTGGCCGAAATCGCCATCGAGGCGGCCGGCGTGGCGCGCCGCATCGGACTCGTGCCGCGGGTCGCCATGCTGGCCTTTTCGACATTTGGCTATCCGCCCGGCGAGCGCACGGCGCGCGTGCATCAGGCGGTCAACGTTCTCGACCAACGGCGCGTCGATTTCGAATATGAGGGCGAGATGGGCGCGGACATTGCGCTCAACAAGGATTTGATGAGCGCCTATCCGTTTTCGCGGCTCACCGAGACGGCGAATGTTCTTGTCATGCCAGCGTTTCATTCGGCGGCTATTTCGACAAAAATGTTACAGGAACTGGGCGGCGCGACCGTTCTCGGTCCGCTGATCGTCGGACTCGACAAACCGATTCAAATCGTCCAACTCGGCGCGACGGACACGGAGATCGTCAATATGGCGGCGCTCGCCGCCTTCGGCGTCGGCGGATGACCCACCCCCTTGATGGGTAGAGTCGCGCGGTAGGCGCGGGCGGGCTGAACCGCGCGTCCCGCACTCTGCTCGCCTCCACCCGCGCGGCTTCCCCGCGCAACCTCCCTTGGGAGGCATCGCACATGAAGCGAGAGACTGACGCTGATGAACATTACGATGATTGGTTCGGGCTATGTGGGTCTGGTCTCGGGCGCCTGTTTCGCCGACTTCGGCCATAACGTCATTTGCGTCGACGCCGACGCGAACAAGATCGAGCGCCTGAAGGCGGGCGAGATTCCGATCTTTGAACCAGGCTTAGACGAACTCGTCGCCAATAATGTTGAACAGAACCGGCTCTCCTTCACCACCGAACTCGAATCCTCGGTGAGGGGCGCGGACGCAGTTTTCATCGCTGTCGGCACGCCGTCGCGTCGCGGCGACGGCCATGCGGATCTGTCCTTCGTCTACGCCGTGGCGCAGACCATCGCCAAAGCTCTCGAAGGGTTCACGGTCGTCGTCAATAAATCGACCGTCCCCGTCGGCACCGGCGACGAAGTCGAGCGCATCATCCGCGAAGTCAATCCGGACGCCGACTTCGCCGTCGTTTCCAATCCTGAATTCTTGCGCGAAGGCGCGGCGATCGAGGATTTCAAACGCCCCGACCGGGTCGTCATCGGCATCGAAGATCCGCGCGCGCGCGACGTGATGGAGGAAATCTATCGGCCGCTGTCGCTGAATGCGCCGCCGCTGGTCTTCGTTGGGCGCCGCACGTCGGAACTCACAAAATACGCGGCCAACGCCTTTCTCGCCACCAAGATCACCTTCATCAACGAAATCGCCGATCTGTGCGAGAAGGTCGGCGCTGATGTGCAGGAGGTCGCGCGCGGCATCGGACTCGACAAGCGCATCGGCGCGAAATTCCTGCACGCCGGCCCCGGCTATGGCGGCTCCTGCTTTCCGAAAGACACGCTGGCGCTGATCAAGACGGGACAGGATGAAGGCGCGGCGCTGCGCATCGTCGAAACGGTCGTCGCCGTCAAAGATCGGAAGAGC
>JALHNR010000329.1 GCA_022843525.1 Methylocystis sp.
CTTCGATCGGAATGTCGCGGACGCCGTCGGCGATGCGCCAGTCGACGGTCGAAGACGGCAGGGCGACATAGAACGGCACGCCATTGTCATGCGCCGCGAGCGCCTTGAGATAGGTGCCTATCTTGTTGCACACGTCGCCGGCGCGCGTCGTTCGGTCGCTGCCGACGATGACGAGATCGACAAGACCATGCTGCATCAGATGGCCGCCAGCGTTATCGGCGATGATCGTATGCGGAACGTCTTCGCCCAGCAGTTCGAACGCCGTGAGGCTCGCCCCCTGGTTGCGCGGACGCGTCTCGTCGACCCACACATGTATCTGGGCGCCTTGCCGCGCGGCCGTGTAGATCGGCGCCAGCGCCGTGCCCCAATCGACGGTGGCAAGCCAACCGGCGTTGCAATGGGTGAGGACGTTGATAGGACCGTCGCGGCGGCGCGCTTTATGAATGAGTTCGGCGCCGGCGAGGCCGATGGCTTGACAGGCCGCGATATCTTCTTCCGCGATCTTGGCGGCTTCCGCATAGGCAAGGTCGGCGCGGATCGAGACCGGCGCCGCGAGGAGCAGCGCGCGTAGCCGATCGAGCGCCCAGCGCAGATTGACGGCTGTCGGCCGCGTGGCGAGGAGGGCGGCATAGGCGCTGGCGATCGCGGCGTCGCTCGGATCGCGCCAGGCGGCGAGCGCCATGCCGTAAGCGCCGGTCACGCCGATCAGCGGCGCCCCGCGCACTGTCATATCGCTGATCGCCGCAGCGGCGTCTTCGCAGCTCGCGAGCGTTTTCGTCTCGAAGCGATGCGGGAGCACGGTTTGATCGATGACGTGAACGCGCCGCCCATCCGAGTCGAGCCAGATCGTTCTGTAGTCGCGGCCGTTGATTCTCATGTTGTCGTGCTTGCCTGCTCAAAAGTCGCGCTTGGGTGATGTCGCCATTTGCGCCATGTTAGAGCGCGCCGCAGCGCTGTGCTAGAAAGCTTCGAAACGCGGCTGCTCCACTGGACACATGGCGCAACAATTTTCGGCGCAGGAATTTTCGGTTCGATACGCCGAATCGCTCGACTCCGTCGGGGCTGAGGCTTGGGACGCGTGCGCCAATCCGCCCGGCCTGCCGGATGCGGTGGGCGAGCGATACAATCCGTTCGTTTCGCATGCGTTCCTGCGCGCGCTTGAAGTGTCGGAGTCGGTCGGCGCGCGCGCCGGCTGGGCGCCGGCGCATGCGCTCGTCGAAGATTCGCGGGGGCGGCTTGTCGCCTGCGCGCCGGCCTATATCAAAACGCATAGCCTCGGCGAATATGTTTTCGATCAAAGCTGGGCGCAGGCCTATGAGCTTGCCGGCGGACGCTATTATCCGAAGATTCAGGTGGCGGCCCCTTTCACGCCTGTGACCGGGCGTCGGCTGCTGATCGCGCGTGATGCGCCCGAAGGCGCGCGTGAGGCGCTGATCGCCGCTTTGCAGGGATTGCGCAAGGCGAGCGGCGCGTCCTCCATTCACGTCACGTTCTGCACGGAGGAGGAATGCGTTGCGCTGAGCGGCGCCGGATTTATTTCCCGCGCCGGAGAACAATTCCACTTCGTCAACGAAGGCTATGCCGACTTCGAGGATTTTCTGGCGCGGCTCACGGCGCGCAAGCGCAAGGCGATCAAGCGCGAGCGCCGCGAAGCGCTGAGCGACGGCGTCACAATCGATCTGCTCACGGGAAGCGACATTCGTCCGGAGCACTGGGACTCGTTTTTCGAGTTCTACATGGACACAGGCGCGCGCAAATGGGGCCGGCCGTATTTGACTCGCGCGTTCTTCGATGAGATCGGCGCGCGCATGGCGGATCGCATCCTGCTGGTGATGGCGCGTCGCGGCGCGCGGCATATCGCCGGGGCGATCAATTTTCTGGGCGACGACGCCATCTACGGGCGCAACTGGGGGGCGCTGGAAGCGCTGCCGTTTCTCCACTTCGAGGTCTGCTACTATCAGGCGATCGAATTTGCGATCCGCCGCGGCTACAAGCGCGTCGAGGCCGGCGCGCAGGGCGAGCATAAAATCTCCCGCGGCTATGGGCCGGTGATCACCCATTCGGCCCATTACCTGGCCGACCCACGCCTCGCCGAGGCGGTCTCGGACTATCTGGCGCGCGAGCGCGCAGCGGTGGCGGAATGGGTCGCCGAACATGCGGCCGAGCTTCCTTACAAGAGCGAAAACGGCGACTGATTTTCCTTCGCTGTGGCCCAGGGCGATCGGGTGAAGGGCTTCCTCATCCTGAGGAGCGTGCGCAGCACGCGTCTCGAAGGGCGAGAAGCCCGTTTTCGCGTATTTTTCCTCACCCTCGTCCTTCGAGACGCCGCCTGCGATCTCGGGCCTGCCCGAGATCGACATTGCATTCGCAAGTCGGGTGAACCCGACTTGCGGGCGGCTCCTCAGGATGAGGGTGAGGAAAACAATCCTTCACCCCGATTCCCCTTCGCTGTGGCCTCGCCGCACTTGCCTCATGGCCCGAAACTTGTAAGTCCTGCAGCCTTTGGCGCGAACCGCTACGGAGGCACATGACCTATTGTTGCGGCATTCTCGTGCGCGATGGACTGGTGATGATCGCGGATACCCGCACCAACGCCGGGCTCGACAACATTTCGACGTTCCGCAAGCTGTATCTCTTCGAGCGGCCCGGCGAGCGCGTGCTGATGCTTGCCGCCTCGGGCAATCTCTCGGTGACGCAGGGCGTCGTAAACCTGATCGGCGACGGGATCGAGCATCCCGAGAGCGGCGTCGTGGAAAGTGTGATGAACACGCCAAACATGCTGCATGCCGCGCAGCTCGTTGGGCGTGCGGTGCGCCTTTCTCGGTCCCAGATGGGCAACGCCGAGGGGGAGCCCGCGGCGCAGGGCGTCAGCTTCGACGTGTCGCTGCTGCTCGGGGGGCAGATCGCCGGGGGGCCGCTGCGGCTTTTCATGATCTATACCGCCGGCAACAGCATCGAATGCACGCCGGACACCAATTATCTGCAAATCGGCGAGCACAAATATGGCAAGCCCATACTCGACCGTGCCGTCACCTATGACACCGACATTTATGACGCGCTGAAGATCGGACTCATTTCGATGGATTCGACCATGCGCTCGAATCTTTCGGTCGGCATGCCAATCGATATCGCGCTGCTGCGTCGCGACGCGCTGGAGACGGAGGTCGCAACCAGGATCGGTGCGAACGATCCGTATTTTCGGGATTTGCGCGTGAGCTGGTCGAAAGCGCTGCGCGAGGCGCATATGGCGATCCCCAGGCCGCCCTACAGCGGCCACGACGCGTGACGATTGTTACGCCGGCGGACGCTGCAGCGATCGCCCGTGCCGCGGAGATTCTGCGCGAGGGCGGCCTGGTCGCCTTCCCGACCGAAACCGTCTACGGCCTTGGCGCCGACGCGACGCAGGCCTGGGCGGTCGCGCGAATATATGACGCGAAAGACCGGCCGTCCTTCAATCCGCTGATCGCCCATGTCGCCGATCTCGAGGCCGCGCGCCGTGAGGCGATGCTGCCAGAGCTCGCGCTTCGTCTCGCCGCGGCCTTCTGGCCGGGGCCGCTGACGATCGTCGCGCCGCTCGCGCCGGGCGGAGCGGTCTGTGATCTCGTCCGGGCCGGCCTGCCAAGCGTCGCGGTCCGAGTTCCCGCGCATCCGGTGGCGCAAGCGCTGATCTCGGCGCTCGGCCGGCCGATCGCGGCGCCTTCGGCCAACCGTTCTGGCCATGTCAGCCCGGTGACGGCGGCCCATGTCGCTCAAGATCTTTCCGGCAAGGTCGACATGATCCTGGACGGCGGCCGCACCGCCGCTGGGCTGGAATCGACGATCGTGTCCTTCTGTGAGAACTCCCCTGTATTGCTGCGTCCCGGCGCGATCGCGCGGGAGGCGATCGAGAAGATTCTGGGCGCAAAGCTTGCGTCGCCGGCGCACGCGGAAATCCTCGCGCCCGGCATGACGCCGTCCCATTACGCGCCGGCCGCGCGGCTGCGTCTGGAGGCGCACGAACTCGACGAAGGCGAAGCGGCGCTCGATTTTGGCGGCCGGCTTTCTGCGTGCGCCAAACCCGGCGCCTTTGTGCTCGATCTTTCGCCGTCGGGCGATCTCATAGAGGCGGCGGCTAATCTCTTCGCCCATTTGCGGGAGTTCGACGCGCGCAAAATCGCCGATGTCGCCGTGGCGCATATACCCGAGCGGGGGCTGGGCGAGGCGATCAATGATCGGCTGCGACGCGCCAGCGCGCCGAGACTGGACTAGGCGGCGAGCGCCGTGGGCGTGGCCGCGTTCAGAAAGAAATCCTGCGTCACCGGCGCCGGCTGGCCTTTCAGATAGGGGCACTCGTATCCGCGCGCAGCCAAATCGCCCACGCCGACGGCGCACATTTCCACCGCGAGGCGCGTCAAGCGGTTGAGCACCGGCTCCCGCACCCAGGAAAAGGGCGGCGCATCAGGCGCGACGGCGCGCATCGCCGCCTTGCGGTTGACATTGTTCTCATGGCTCATGCGCGCCTGCCAGCCGGCCTGCGGCTCCTGCCAATCATTGACGACGATGACCGGTCCGCGCAACACGCGCGCCTCGTGTTCCGTGCGTTCGATCAGCGCCATCTCGCCGCGCCTGACCCCCGCCAGCGTGAAGAGAGTTGGACGCGCAATCGGCGCGCCGGCGATAAACTCGACCGCCGCCTCAAAATTTGGGCAATGTTCGAAGGCGTAGCGCAGCACATGGTCCGGCGGCCAACCGCCCTCGCTTGCCAGAGCGTCGCGCAGATTGAGGACGGCGTCATAGGCGAAGCCGAGGGAGCCCTGGGTGCGCCGCTTCATCGGCGCCTGATTGATCGAGGCGCAAAAGCGGCCGGGCGCCATGGCGCTGAGCACGCCAACGGCCCCTGGCCAGGTGGCGTTGTAAAATTCGCCGGCCCCGCCGGATTGCAACGCAATTTCGACGCCCCTGCCGAGGCCCTGGAAGGGCCAGTCGAGCGTGCGGCGCAGGCGCGGCAGGCCGCGCTCGTCCTCATAAGCCTGCGTGGTGCAGGCGAAGAGATAGGACATGTTCAGCGTA
>JALHNR010000330.1 GCA_022843525.1 Methylocystis sp.
CGCGCGAGCCCCGCTTTGATGGCCCCAGCGATTGCGGGGTCGGCGGCCTGCGCCGCGAGCAACTGCAGTTCCAGCGGCTCGATATGCGTGTCGACTTCGGCGTCGGCGCCGAATTCGTCGCGCAGCGCGCTCTCGAAATCGGCGGCGATCGCGTGCGCGCGGCCGAGCGGCATGGCGCCATCGAGTTCGACGTCGACGCCGATCGATAGCCTGCCCTCGATCTGCTGGGCGATGACATGATGGGCGTGGATGTGGCGACGCGCCCCAACCAGCAGGATGCGTTCAGCGATCGTTTCGTCGTCAAGCGCCCTTGGCTCGATCGACAGCGTGATCCGGGCGCGCGGCGCGACTTCGGCGATCGCTTCGGCGACGGCCAATTTGATGCGCGCCGCCTGCTCGACGCGCAAGCCGCGCGAAACGCCAATCGTCGCTTCGCCGACGATGTCAGGGCCAATCGTGCGCAGTCGCAGCGAATCGATCGCGATGACGCCTGGCACATCGACGATCGCCCTTTCGAGATGCGGCGCCATTTCGCGTGGCGCGGCGTCGAGCAAGGTGTCAATCGTGCGACGGCCCAGCCGAAAACCCGCGATGGCGATGAAGACGGCGACGCCCAAGGCGGCGAGCGCGTCGCCGCGCTCGAACCCGTAATGCGCCGCAACGAGACCGAGCAGCACCAGCGCCGATGACACCAGATCGCTCGAAAAATGCAGCGCGTCAGCGGCCAGAGCGTCGCTGCCCTCTTCCTTTGCGATCCGCCGCAACTGCCGCGAGCGCACGAAATCGACGATGATCGAAACGACGAGAACGCCATAGATCGGCCAGCCGGCGTCGATCACGACATCCGTCTCCTGCAGCCGCCTCCAGGCTTCGCCGACGATGAACAAGGCGAGGCCGAAGAGGAAGCCCGTTTGGATCAGCGCGGCCAGCGCCTCATATTTGCCATGACCATAGTGATGTTCCTCGTCCGCCGGCTTCTCTGCTTCGCGAACCGCAAAAAAGGTCAGCACTGTCGCGCCGGTGTCCACGAAGGCGTGCCCCGACTCCGACAGCAGCGCGAGCGAGCCAGACCACAGACCCGCCGCGAGTTTCGCCGCCGCGAGCAAAGCGCTGGCGGCGATCGACGCCTTAGCCGCCGCCAGCTTGACGCTCGGCGCGGCTCGAGGAAGAGACTTCGTCTCGGTCACGTCAATGAGAACCTGTGTTTGGGAGCGCCAGCGCTCTAGCAGGCGCCTCGCGTGGGCGCAAATCCGCGCCTGCGGAACGCTATTATTATGGCGGATGCACCAGATAGGAGCCGCACATGAGATTTCTGCACACCATGATCCGAGTTGGCGACCTCGACCGCTCGCTGGCGTTTTTTTGCGGCGTGCTTGGACTTCAGGAGGTGCGCCGCACCCAGAACGAAAAAGCGCGCTATACGCTTGTTTATCTCGCCGCGCCCGAGGACGCCGCGCAAGCCAAGGCAAGCGACGCGCCGACGATTGAACTCACCCATAACTGGGACGAACGCACATATGCCGGCGGACGAAATTTCGGTCACATCGCCTTTGCCGTAGAGAATATTTACGACGTTTGCGCGCGGCTTCAGGCGGCGGGCGTGACGATCAATCGGCCGCCGCGCGACGGCCATATGGCCTTCGTGCAATCGCCGGATTTGATCTCCATCGAGCTGTTGCAGAAGGGCGCGCCGTTGCCGCCAAAGGAACCCTGGGCGTCGGCGCCCAACATCGGCGCTTGGTAGAGGGCAGCCTCCTGCGGCGCCGCATGATCTTTTGCGTCGCAGCTACGAATTTTTCGGCTGCTCGGAACTATTGCTCCTGCCACGAGTTGAGTCCCGAGTCGTGCTGCGACCTCAGCTCGGCTGATCACTATGTTGTTGATTTTCCGGCGAACTTCGTCGTGAAGCTGTCACGGCTTTCAGTTAGAAAGGCGGCAGCGCGCGGCATGGGGAGCAAAGTCTCTCGGCTCTTGCGCCGACAGCCTTGTTCGCCGGGCTTGAGAGATCCCGTCCGATCGTCGGATGCGGAAGTTTTTCAGCAGTCATACAGATAACGTTCAGCTTGACCGGATAGCTTGGCGGGAACGAAACGCCCCAACGGGGTGAGGGAAACTGACGTCGCGGAGACAAAGCAACCCGCGGCCAACAAAGGGTTCCAAAACATGGAACGTTCAAGGGCGGAGGTCGTCATGGTCATCGTGGATCTGATCAATTCCTGCTCGAACGACAAGGTGGCGCATGCCGCCCTGGCATGCATTGGCGGCGGCTTCGCCGAGCGCGTGCGCGCCGCGGCCGAGGAGAAAGGCGTCAGCGTTGGCAGATTCGTCGCGATGGCGGTGCGTGATTTCGCGAGCCGGTCGGATGAAGCCGCGCAAGAGGCGCTTCGGGCCAAGGTTGTCCGCGACGACCAGCCTCTGCTCAGAGGATTGCGTGAAGTCCTGCAAGTGGCGCTGGAGCGCCACCCCTTCTTCGTCGACAGCGAGGCCATGGCGGTGACGCCGCCCTACGCCTTCAGCGCCGCGCGCGAGAATGCGCTGCAGTATCACTGACCCTGTCTGATGGACGTTCATGGAATGGCGGCCTCGCTTCGGCGACGTCGCCATTTGCGCGTTCAGGCCTACATGAGAGTAGTGTAGGACACTTTCCGGGCTAGGGATGACGCATTTTCTCGATCAGTCGCAGATCGCCGCCATCCTTTCGACCTACGGCTATTGGGCGATCTTTATCGTCGTGGCTCTGGAAAGCGCCGGCATTCCGCTGCCCGGCGAAACCATGCTCGTCGGCGCGGCAATTTACGCGCGGCTCTCCGGAGCGATCGCCATTGAGAATATCGTCGTGGCGGCCGCCGCAGGCGCGATCGTCGGCGATAATGTCGGCTATTGGCTGGGGCGCGAGTATGGAACGAAGCTTCTCGAACGCTACGGCCATTATGTCGGGCTCGGGCCTGAGAAGCTGCGCCTCGGCCAATATCTCTTCTATCGCTGGGGCGGCGCGATCGTCTTTTTCGGCCGCTTCATCGCGTTGCTGCGCATTCTCGCGGCCTCGCTCGCAGGCGCAAACCACCTGCCGCCGGGCCGCTTCTTCATCTATAACGCGGCGGGCGGCGTCGTTTGGGCGTGCGTATTCGGTTTTGGCGCTTATTACCTTACGGCCGGCTTCGAAAAAATCGAAGGCCCCATCGGGATGGCCCTCCTCGCTGGGCTCGCCGTCGGGCTGTTTGTGCTTTGGCGCTACTATAAGCGGCACGAGGCGCGGCTGATGCGGGAAGCCGATTCCATGCTGAGCCAGCGACGCTAGACCGCGCCGCATGTGCGCGGAATGTGTGGCGCGCTCTAGCCGAAACGGGCGCCCATGCGCGCATCGATGAGCGCGCGGTTGAGCTCGCGCGCCAGCTCCGCTTTCTGATCCGGTCCCAAGAAGGCGCCGATTTCGATGCATTCGCCGCGCGAGATCAGGGCCACCCGCTCCGTCCCGAATTCTTCGTGGACCGTTTGTTCAAGCCGCACCCAGGCAGGGTTGAAGCGCCATTCCTTTCGTTGTCCGCGCGCGCCGATCTGCGCGAAGACGAGTTCCAGCGGCGTAAGGTCGAGCGTCTCATGACTGCGGGCGGCTTGGAAGCTTGCGCGGAAGGCGAAATAGAGTCCGACCGCATCGAGGCCCATGAAGCCGGCGACGGGCCAAGCGCCCATGAAGAAGAACGGCAGCGCGAACAGCGCCTGTCCGAAACAGAAGATCATGATGAAAAGGGAGACGGCGTGCGGCGTCATCGACCGATGCGGCGTCAGCCGCGCTTCGTAAATTTTCCGCTCGAAGGGGTCGGACATTTCTCCCGCCGCTTTGTCCTCCAGATTCTAAAAGTTATAACGCGCCCATGGCGGAAACAAACAGTCAGCGCGCGCGCGTCGCTAAAAAACCGCGAGCCGGTCGGCGGCCGGCGGCCGCTGAAGCTGCGCGCATCGAAGAGATTTTTGCGCGTCTCGCAGCCGCAAATCCTGAACCAAAGACCGAACTCGGTTACAAAAATTCGTTTACGCTGCTCGTCGCCGTCGTGCTGTCCGCGCAAGCGACCGATGCTGGGGTCAACAAAGCGACTCCCGCGCTCTTCGCGCTCGCCGACACGCCCGCCAAAATGGCGGCGCTCGGCGAAGAGCGCGTGCGCGACCTGATCAAAACGATCGGCCTCTACCGCGCCAAGGCGAAAAATATCGTCGCCTTGTCGCGATTGCTGATCGAACGGCATGGCGGAGACGTGCCGCGCACGCGCGAGGAATTGACCGCGCTCCCCGGCGTCGGCCGCAAGACAGCGAATGTCGTGCTCAACGTCGCCTTCGGCGAGCCGGTGATCGCGGTCGACACGCATATTTTTCGAGTCTCCAACCGGCTGCCGCTCGCAAGCGGCAAGACGCCCGAAGAGGTCGAAGCGGGACTCGCGAGGATCACGCCAGAGAAATATCTCCTGCACGCGCATCACTGGCTCATTCTGCACGGACGCTATATGTGCAAGGCGCGCACGCCAGAATGCCCGCGCTGCCCGATCGCCGATCTCTGCCGATTCAAAGCCAAGACGATTTGATCTTCCGATCCTGCAGCCCCACGCGGCGATGAGGACAAAGTCACAGACGCACGTCGGGTGGCGTGGGATTTTTGCAAATCAGGCCGAAAGTCGAAGGCTGTCGGAGAAGAACCGCGATGAATTACAAAATGGCGATCATCATTATGGGCGGATTGCTGCTTGTCGCCGCCATGATCCCCTATGCCTACCAACCGCGATGCACGACGGCGGAATGCACGCCCGAGCGTCCGTATTAATCCGTCAGACGGCGATCCGAGACGCCTGCCGTGCAGGCGTCTCGCAATGTTCTCGCGTCAATTGACCTGGCAGGTCGACTCATATCTTCCGCAGGCACGGGCGTCGCCCCTGTCGCAGCTCTGTTTCCAGGTCCGGCAACCCGGCTTTTTCCACGGCTGGCTTTCGAATTCCCCGCCTCCCCCGCCGCGACCCGGCCGCTGTCCCTCGCCGCTGTCG
>JALHNR010000331.1 GCA_022843525.1 Methylocystis sp.
CCCCATTCGCCACTCGTTCCCGATGAGGTGGAAGCGATGCTGTCATGCAGATGGCGGCCGGTGCGAAAAAGGATTGGCGTGCCTTCCTTGTTCGGCGGCCATTTCGTGCCGTCAGGACCCGGCCCGCCGCTCTCGATGCGCTTGCGCGTCTGGTTTTCGCCAAGCTGCACGATCTCTTCGACGAGCGGGGCGGCGTCGAAGTCGGAGAGACCCGTCACCAGCGCGTTGATCGCCGCAAGATCATGCTTGTCGACTTCGATCTTGACGCCGAAGTCCATCACCAGTCCCTCATGGACGCGCGCGAGAACTGGCGTTCGGGGGCGACGACGATCGCTTCGCCAGGCGAGCCTGTCGTCGGCGCGCCGTCAACCGATCCGCTGCCCGAGGAGTTGAACGTGAGCGAGCCCTTCTTGCCGGAGGCGACGCCCTCTAACCGCGTGACCGCGATGTCGTAGCGTGTCTTGATTTCTTCGGTCGAGCGCGCAAACGTCACGGCGACGCGATACATCGCCATGTCGATCGCGAAGAGCTTCAATGCGCCAAGCGACTCGGCGTCGAGATCATTAAGCTGCGCCCTCGTATATCGGGCCTGCAGGATGATGCGGATTTCCATAGAGACGTCGGCAAGCGCCGCGTCGAAGCGCGCCCAGTCCGGCTCGCGTGTCGTCTCATCGGCGCAGAGCAGCGCCGCGTCGCTTGGATAGCGCGCCTGGACGTCGTCTTTGGTTGCGAAGGGTTCAGCCATCAGATCCTCGGCGGCCAGGTCCAGTAGCTCGCAGAGTCCTCAGCGGCCTCTTCGAGCTTGATCACGCTGCCGGCGTGGCGAACGTCGGCCGGCTGCAACACCATAAGATCGACGATCACGTTGCTATGGACACGGGTGACGATCGCGGCATGGGGCCTTGACCCATGCCGGGGCCTGCTTGTGGGCGTCCTCGACGTAGTAGTGAACGATGCGTCCGACGGTCGGTGTCATGCGCCTGCCTTTGCGTGCTGTCGTTTCCGGGGCGCGGGTTTGGACGCCGCGCCCCGCCCTGGCTTTTTTGGTCGTCGGCATTTTGGTTGCGGAGGCCAGATTCGAACTGGCGACATCTTGGTTATGAGCCAAGCGAGCTACCGGGCTGCTCTACCCCGCAAAATTCCTGCGCATCAGATCGCGATTACTTCCAGTCGCCCTCGATAGCGCCGAGACCCCTCAGCGTTTCGAACTGCTCGCGCGTCAGCGTCACGCTGTCGCCGGGCGGCACGAGCTCGCCGGCGAGCAGAATCTGATGTTTCGCTGTGAACTCTCGTCGCTTCTTGGCGTCTTCCGCCGACTTTTTAGCAGCCGCCTCTTCAGCGGCCTTCTTGGCGGCATCCTGATCGTTGTTGGCGGCCATCGGAAAGGCTCCTTGAACGGGTTGAGACGCCGGCGCGTTTCGCCGGCGGATTGTCGATCGACGCTCGCGCGTCAGCTGATCGCGTTTTGAATGAACGCCCCGGCCTTTTTGGCGACGACGAGTTCGTCGACGCGCTCGCCGACACGAATTTCCTCGCCGCCTTCGAGACCGACGTCAGGGTCGGGAATTGTGCCGGCGACGCGCGATCCGAATTCGGGCGAGAAGCCCCAGGTCACGCCGCCTTCAGGCCTGGCCATCCGATCGATGTAGACAAAGCTGATGTGTTTGCCCCAGGCGCGCTGCATATTGGCGGCCTGGCCCGGCCGCGCCGTATTCACCCAGGCGGCGCCGATCAGCACATTCTGGATCTCGAAATATTCCGAGAATTCGCGCTGTGTGATCTTGCCGTCCGCCTGCGTCGTGCCCTTGATCGCCTTCACCAGATTGACGTTGCGGCGCATCTTCTGCCACACCTGCTCGCTCATCGCGCAGGTATTCGGCCGAACGATAAAGACGCCATTGATCGCGGCGTCGATGATCGCTTCGGGATCGCCCGTATCCACGTCGAAGCGGTCCGCGGCGTTGGCGATCGCGGTAATGTTGCCCGCCTCATAGTTCGCCGCGTTCTGATACATCGCCGCGACGCGCCGTTCGCGGTCGAGCAGCATCAGCTCGGTGAGCATCGCCGTCGTGTGCAGGCGCGGATCGTAGGTCGATAGGCCCTTATCGCGCTGCGCCTTGGCGACATTGATGTCGGACAGCGGAATGACGGACTTGAGGCCATAGGTCTTCACCGAGCCGGACTCTTCCGTCGCGGTGAACTCGACTTCATTGAGGCGACCCTTACGGCCGATGCGCGTCTCGGGGACCGAGAAGGCTTCATCGTCATTATAGCGAAGCCACTTAAAGCTCTCGGTCGGCACCGGCACGCGCGGCAAGGCGCGATCGGCGATCATCGCGATCGCCGGATTGGAATAGCCAATCGCGATGGCGGTCATCGCGGCGTTGGAGACGAAGGGGCGTTTGTCGGGCATGGATGCCTCTATGCGTGAGGGTTAGGATCAGCCCGCGATCACCGAGGGCGCGACGCGATACCAGATGATGTCGTTGGCGACGCCGGGCTCCAGCGCCTCGCCGAAGACATATTTCGTCTGGGCGGCGGTAAAGGTCGCGACGACCGCCTTGCTGTTTCCGTCCGAGGTCAGCTTGTCGCCGGCGGCAACGACGCCGCCGAGGCGCACCTTGGCGATCCCTTCCATCGGGATGTCGACCATGTCGCCGGCGGCGTCCGCGCCCATGTCGAGCGCTCCGGCGATCTTCTGCGTCGCCGCCGTCGCCGGCGCGACCTCGCCGCGATTGGCGGTGAAGGCGACGAGCAGGTGCTGCGCCAGGGCGGCGGTGATGGAGAAGCTCTTGTGCTTTGCATTCGCGCTCATGCGTGAGGTCCTTTTTTGCGTGGCGCGTCAGGCGGCGGCGCTCAACATGGAGACGGCGGCGAGGTAGTCGGTCGCCTCGCCGTCAGCGACCATCTTGTTGGCTTTGGCCATGAGCTGCGTCGCCGTGAGCGGCGCGCCGTCGTCGGGCTCTTTCTTCTCGTCGAGGCCCGACTTACCGAGCGCCGGAGACTTCGCCGCGAGCAGCGCCTTGACGCTCTCAAAGCCGGAATCGGTCGCGCAGAGCCGCGCGTAATGATCCTTCTCGGCGGGGAGGATTTTCTTGTCCTTCAACGCGCCCTCGATCAGCGCGTCGACGCGCGCCTTGCAATTGGCCTCTTCGATGTTTTTGAGCTTCGTCTCGGACGCGGAAAGTTTGGAGACAGCCTCGTCATGGACCGCCTTCGGCACGAAGCCGGCGTTGAGCGCGGTAAGCAGCGCGGCTTCATTCGCGCCGGCGGTCACGCCGAGCGCGGTGGCAAGTTTTTCCATTTTCGACTCCTGGGAAGATGCGGCGGCGAGCGCCTTCTGGCCGCCGAGGGCGGGCGCCGTGACGAGCGCCACCGAGCGCAGCCAGGTCGTCACGCCTTCAGACGTGTGAAAGAAATCCGGCGAGATGAACCGATAGGCTTTGGCGGCGAGCAGCGACTTGCCTTCGGCGAGCCATTCAACTCTGCCCTGCAGCGCGCCGCCTTCGACGCGCAGCTCATTGATCCAGCCGACCGCGTCGGCGCGCGCGCCGGTCCTCGCCGCATGATGCGTTGAATGATTGACGTCGATCGGCACGGCGACGCCATCCGCCTTGAAGCGCGCGATCAGCGCCGCAGCGTCTACATCGTAGCTTCTCCCATCGCGGGTATCGATCCGGCCGACCTGCGGAAAAATCGCGATCCACTCCGCCGGCGCGTCCCCGGTAGGAAGAGCGGCGGCGAGCGCGTGGATTGCGAAATCGGCTTGCGGAGCGTTCTGCATGCGCGCACACTGCGCTTGCGCGTCGGGCCGCTTGGCTACGAAGATTTTCTGGTCACGCGACGCGCCGAACCCGCGAAGCGATTTTTGCCCTCAGCGGCGTGAAATGAACGCCGAGGCCCGCCGGGCCCAATCCCTTCCCCCTAAAATCGACGTTAAAGGCCCATTGAACGCCGTGGGCGCGTTTTTCGAAACCGCGCGGAGCAACGCAGCGGATTTTTGGACTCGGGCGCCGGCGGGCCGTTTCTGGGGGGTTTTCATTTCGGGCCGTTGAAGGGGCGCGGCGATCGGCCTATATCGGAGGTTGTGACGGCGCAAAATCCGAGCAGCCGGCCGCCTCTAGGCCGCGGAGGGGTGTCGTCCTCCCCGTCACGCTTCTCCCGCCTTCGTTTTGCCAATCCGCTCCTGTTTGCGGCGGAGCCGCCCAATTTCGTGCGAGTTGGTTCGCAGGAACGTTTGCACGCGCAAGAAGCGCTGCGCCGATCGTTTGAGGACGAGCTTCCACCACGCGCCCTCGATCTCAGCGACGAGAGTCCGAAAATCCTCTCCCCGATCCTCGTCGATGATTTCGCCACCGTCGACTATCTGCTGCACGAGTCGGAAGCTGTCAGGATCGACATGCTCGTGCTTTTTGACCTTGCGAGACATCGTGGCGTTGAACGCGACAATGAGGCGCGACTTCGCGCGCATGTCCTCAAGAAAGCGTCCAGCCGTCGCAACGGGCAAGGCTAATGGCTCTCCGATTCCCATGAGGAGTTTCGGCGCGGGCGAATTGACGATCTCGGCGATGCGCTTGCGCGCTGCGTCCTCGCCGGCGGCCTCCAGCCGCGCGGCGACATTGTCGACGAGCGTCTTCGCGCGCGACAATCCGGGATTGGTTCCCCAGCCAGGATCGATGCCGACGGGCACATATGTGACCTCGCCAGTGCGGCGGTTGATGAAAGGCTTCGTCTCGATCGTGGGTGGCTCTAACAGATAGTCTCCCGTCGCCGCCAGCCGCTCGTATTCAAAGCGGGTGATTTGGCGGACGCTGCATTTGCAGCCCCAGCCGTTGGGCGGGAAATGGGTCGACCAGAAGGGATCGTCGACCAGCAGCATGATTCCGACGAAAGCGAGATGCTGCTCGCGCGGATTGGCGCTCGCAGTCCTCACATAAAGGAGATAGGGGAGACCCGCCTTCGTGCGCTGAATGCGTTCCCACTGGCCGGCGGCGCGGGCCGTGCGCA
>JALHNR010000332.1 GCA_022843525.1 Methylocystis sp.
TTGAGCATTGCTTATCGACCACATGATTCCATGCGATCGATAAGCGCTTTAAGCCGCCCGTCTCGTCAGTGCGCGAGCGACTTCAGCTCCTTGATGCCGTCGCCGACGAAATCCTTGCCAGCGCCGGCGCCAGACGAGAGCGCACGCTCGGCGATCCTGACCGCGGCGTCCGCGGCGGCGGCGCGCACTTCGGCCGAGGCCTGCGCCTCCGCCTGAGCGATCTTCTGTTCGACCTGCTTGACGCTGCGGTCCATGAATTCGCCGAGCCGGCGACGCCCCTCGGCGGCGATCAATTCGGCCTCTTCCTTCGCCTGCGCGACAATGGCTTTGGCTTCGGCCTCGGCTTCCGCCCGCTTCTGTTCGAAAGACGCCAGGAGCGCCTCCGCTTCGCTGCGCAGGCGTTCGGCTTCGGCGAGTTCGCCCTTGATGCGGTTGATGCGCGCATCGATGAACGCGGCGAACTTCGAGTGTGCGCCGACCCAAACCATCACGAGAACGAAGATCGTGAAGCCGACGGCGACGTAGAATTCCGCGTCGAAATGCATTGAGAATCTCCTCAGTTCGACGATGTCGCGTGCTTGGCGAGCGCGGCCTGGTCGATTTTAGCGCCGGTGAGCTTCTCGACGATGGAGGCGGCGGCGTCGACGGCGATCTGCTCGACATTGGCCAAGGCCTGCGTCTTTGCGCTCGCGATGCGCTCGTCGGCGGCGCGGATCTTCTCCGCGGCCTGCGATTCGGCAAGCGCGCGCTGTCTTGCGCTCTCGGCGGCGATCTTGTGCTGCGCCTCGCGGCCGATGCCTTGCGCCTCCTCACGGCGGCGACGAAGGTTTTCGTCATTCGCGGCGGCGGCGGCCTGCGCCTTCGACTGCATCTCGCGCGCGGCGCCGAGATCTGAAGCGATCTTGGCGCCCCGGTTCTCGATGATGCCGCCGACGCGCGGCAGCGCGATGCGCGACATCAGCACGTAGAGCAGTCCGAAAATCACCACGAGCCAGAAGATCTGCGGCGCGAAATTTTCGGTCTGGAAGGGCGGAAAGACGCCCTCATGATGCGCCTCGCCGGCGCCGACGGTCTCGTGCGTCGTCTGCTCGCCCTCAGCGGCGAAAGCGGAAGAGATGATCGCCATGGACATGATCCAAGTCTCGGACAAGGGCCGCGCGGCGGCCGCGCGGCGCATGAGAAAATGCGCCCGGCCGCAAGGCCGGACGCGAAACGTCACTGCTTCAGGAAGAGCAGGATGGCGATCAGAAAGGCGAAGATGCCCAGGCCTTCGGCGAGCGCCGCGCCGATGATGGCGTTGGTGAACTGGGAAGCGGCCGCCGACGGGTTGCGCAGGGCGCCGTTGACGAAATTTCCGAAAATGATGCCGACGCCGATCGCCGCAGCGCCGGTGCCGATCGCCGCCAGTCCGGCGCCGACGAGTTGCATTTCTGACATATCTTACTCCTGCTGAATGGGGCGACGTTTATTGTTCGATTTTTATCAGTGGCCCGGGTGAATTGCGTCGTTCAGATAGACGCATGTGAGAACGCTGAAGACGAACGCCTGCAGACAGGCGACGAGCAGTTCGAGCGCATAGAGCGCGACGATCGCCAGGATCGGCACGGGCGCGAGCGCCGCCCAGACGCCGGCCCCGAGCAGCATCACCACGAAGCCGCCGAACACGGCGAGGGTGATGTGGCCGGCGAGGATATTGGCGAAGAGACGGACGGAAAGCGACACCGGCCGCGAGAGGAAGGAGATGATCTCGATCGGCACCAGCACGACGAGCACGGGCAGCGGCACGCCATGCGGCACGAAAAGGTTGAGGAAGCCGAAGCCGTGGCGATAGAGGCCGTAACCGACCACGAGCGTGATCACCACGATCGCGAAGGCGAAGGTGACGACGATCTGGCTCGTCACCGAATAGCTGTAGGGCACAAGCCCGATCAGATTGGCGATGAGAATGAAGGCGAAGAGCGTGAAAACGAAGGGAAAGAACTTCATCCCTTCCGTCCCGGCGGTCTGACGCACCATGCCGGCGACGAATTCATAGAGCATCTCGGCCATGGCCTGCACGCGGCCCGGCACGATCGCCTTCTTGGAGGTCGCGAGGATCATCAGCGCGACGACGCCGAGCGCGGCGAGCAACATGAACAGCGAGGCATTGGTGAAGGACGTCTCGACGCCGTTGATCTCGAAGGGCCACAGTCGATGCAGTTCGAACTGCTCGATGGGATTGGACTTTGCGGCTGCTTCTTCCGGATTCATCGCTTTTTCCGAGCGTCGCCGCCCGGCCCCGCTTGGCGCTAGGACGCGCCTTCGTGTTCCCTAGAGCGCCTCCCGATCACATCGAATCATGTGATCGACAAGACATCGCTCAAAATCAAAACGCTGGAGCAGGTTCTCATCGAACCTGCTCTACTCCTCGCCCGGCGCTTTCGGCTTCGCCACGCGATAGACATTCCAAAACCCCGCCGCGACGCCCAGTCCGAGCATCACGATCAGAAGCCATGGCGTCGTGCCAAGCCACTGATCCGCCTGCCAGCCGATAAAGGCGCTGACCAACACCGCCCCGACGAATTCGGAGAAAGCGTTGAGGCCGACGCGCATGAAGCCCTTGCGCTCCGTCCGCGGCGCCGCTTCGGCGGCGGCCTGCTCTTCATCGACCTTGCGCAAGGCCGCGTTGAGCTTTTGAAGCCGCGCGTTGAGCGCCGCGCGCTCCGCGTCTTCCGCGTCGTCGTCGTTCTCGTCGCTCATCGGCGTTGTTCGCCCCGCAGATTGCGCCACACGCAAAAATTGAACGATGGCGCGACGCCGCGCGACGGAAAAGTCGAACCGTTCGGGAGACGGCGCGAAATTCTCGGCTTTGCGGCCAATCCTTTCGAGCCGCGCGCAACATATTTCCGGTCTTTCATTTAGTCAAGGTGGGGTTAGATAGCATAACCGACTGAAATAAAAGCGTGTTTGTCGGAGCCGACCCATCTGCTCTCCAAGGAGGCGCCGCGGCGCGGCAATTTGCCGGAGTTCGGGCGCACGGAACTGTGACAGAGGAAAGTCTGTTACGCTTTTATGACGCTTCCCCTGCGATCCCTGGCGCCGCTGATCGGCTTCGTGCTCTTGCTGCTCGCGCCGAGCCTCGCGATCGCCGCCGGCGCGCTGTCATTTCAAATCCGCTTCGAGGCGCTGCTTGTCGTTTCCGTTCTTTGCATCGCGGCCTGCGTGCTCGGCGGATATTCCTTCGCTGAACTCGGTCTAGGCGCGCCGAGAGGCGGTCGCGCCTGGCTCATTTGCGGCGCGCTGACCTGTCTGCTTCTGGCGGGAATCGTCATCGAGGCGCAATTCCTGAACCACTCGACTCCGGAGCCGAACTGGGTCGCCTTCGCGCCCTTTTATGTGCTGGTGTCGAGCCCCTGCCAGGAGATCGTCTGCCGCTCGGTCCCCAAGCTGATCGCCGATCGGCTGCAGATGAGCGGACGTCATTACGTGCTGTTTTCCTCGGCGGTTTTTTCGCTGATGCACGGGGCCTATGGCGATCCCGTCCTGCTCGCCAACACCTTTCTGGCCGGAGTCGCGTGGAGCACGGCGTATCTTTTCACGCGCAACGTCTGGCC
This sequence comes from Methylocystis sp., assembly GCA_022843525.1. Classification (GTDB taxonomy): domain Bacteria; phylum Pseudomonadota; class Alphaproteobacteria; order Rhizobiales; family Beijerinckiaceae; genus Methylocystis. The sequence continues at coordinate 3,594 of JALHNR010000332.1, forward strand.
GCTGACCGCCTCTCACGCCGCCGTCGGCTCTTTCGCGTTCTGGATCGGGCTCGCCTGATCGCCACGCGGTCCGGCGACGATCGCCGCGCGCAGCAGCAGCCACAACACGCAGGCGTTCAGCATATGCCACAAAGCATGCGCGCCGAGCGGAACGGCGGGACAGATCGCGCGGTCAATCGTTCGAAAGACAAGCGAGATTGCGAACAGGAGCGCGGCGGCGGCAAGCGCGTGGGCCGCGCCGCGCTGTCCTCTCGATGTCCAAAGCAGCGCGGCGAAGATCGCCAGCGCGGCGAGCGCCGGCAGATAGCCGACCGAACCGTTCAGCGCGTCAACTGTCGTCGCAAAAACTGAAAGCGCCGCGAAGATGACCGTGATCGCCGTCGCGCGCATCATCGACAGACGAAAATAACGGCGAAGGGCCAGCAGGAAATAGCCATAGATGAAGAGCGCAATCGGAACGACGTCAAGCAGCATGGCGCCGCGCGTCGCGATCGTATGGAAGACGAAACTCCCGACCCCGACCAACGCCGTGACGATGATGAGCGCGAGCGCAGGATAATCCGTCCCACCCCGCCGTCGCCAAAGAAGAAAGGCGCTGGCGGCCGCGATCACGAAAGCGAAATTGCTCAGCGCATTCGCCGGCTCCGCCCAGAAGGCCGAACTCTGCCTTTCGCAATAATCCATTACCGGCGCGCGCCAATCCATGAACGGTTCTTGCAGTTCAATTGCTACGGCGCGACGACGGCGTTCGTCGTGTCGCCCACCCTCCCCTCGAGGGGGAGGGTCGAAACGCGAAGCGTTTCGGGGTGGGGTGACTTACGAACAATGCGTAAAAGCAAAGGCGCACTGAATGGCGCGCGCCATAAGCAATCATCGGAGAAGGGCTTCACCCCACCCCGCGCCTTCGGGGCGACCCTCCCCCTCAAGGGGAGGGTTTTTGCGCTTTCTCCCCCGGCAGCGTCGTCGACTCCCCGAGGGTATCTCGCACATAGAGCTTGATCACCGCGACATAGATGACGACCGTCAGCGGCGCGGCGAAGATCGTGGCGCCCAATCCGAACAGCGTGCCGAACAGCGCGATCGAAATCAGCATGAGCGCCGGCGGCACGCGCACCAATTGCCGCTGGATGAGCGGCATGATCATGTTGCCGTCGAGCTGATGAATGGCGAGATAGGCGAGGATCGTCCAAAGCATCGTATAGGGGCCGATCGTGGCGGCGACCGCCACTGAGGGAAAGATCGCCAGAATCGGCCCGATATAGGGAATGAATTCCGAGAGCCCCGATATGGCGCCAAGCGCGAAGGGCGACGGCAGGCCGATGAGCCAGACCGCCACGCCGGCCATGACGCCCATGGTGACCATTTCAATCATCTGACCG
>JALHNR010000333.1 GCA_022843525.1 Methylocystis sp.
TACTACGGCATCGACACGCCGCAGAAGGAGAACCTGCTCGCCGCGACGCATACGCTCGAGGAAATGCGCGAATATATCGGCTGCGACTCGCTAGGCTTCCTGTCCGTCGACGGCATCTATCGCGCCATGGGCTACGAGCGCCGCGATCCCATCCGGCCGCAGTTCACCGACCATTGCTTCACCGGAGATTATCCGACGTCGCTGACTGACCTCGTCGGTGAAAATCGCGCGCAACTGTCGCTGCTAGCCGAGGCAAGCTAAAGAGGCGGCCGACGCGATCCGCGTGCTATGAGAGGCCATGAGCGCAACGGCCCAAAGACGCATCAACGCAACGGAATTTCTCGCCTGGGCGCAATCTCAGGAGAAGGGCCGCTATGAGCTGTTTCGCGGCGAAACCTTCGCGATGGCGCCGGAACGCGCGGAGCATGTCGCCGCTAAGGCCCGAATTTGGCGCGCGCTGGCCGATGCAATCGCGCACGTCGGGGCGCCGTACGAAGCATTTGTCGACGGGCTCGGCGTAAAGATAGACGATCACACCGTTTACGAACCCGACGCATTGGTCAATTGCGGCGATCCCCCTGTGCCCGCGGATTCGCTCTTGGCGCCTGCGCCCATCGTCATCGTCGAAGTCATCTCGCCGTCTTCTCGGAGCTTCGACAAAAATTCAAAGCTCAGCGATTATTTTCGGCTCGCGAGCGTCATGCATTATCTCGTCGTAGACCTGAGCCGACGGCTGATCTTGCACTATCGCCGGCAAGCCGATCAGATCGTCGTCGCAATCGTCAACGAAGGTCGCATAACACTCGATCCTCCAGGCTTGGATGTCGCTGTTGACGAGATAATTCCCGAGATCCCTGCGTGAAGCCCATGCGCATCGCACTTGTCACCGGCGCCTCGCGCGGCATTGGACGCGCGCTCGCCCTGGAGCTCGCGCGCGACGGCGCGCATGTCATCGCTCTGGCGAGAACGCAGGGCGCGCTCGAAGAACTCGACGATGAAATCCGCGCGCAGGGCGGGCAAGCGACGCTCGTTCCTTGCGACCTCGCCGATTTCGACGCGCTTGACCGTCTCGGCGCGGCGCTGTTCGAACGCTGGGGGAAACTCGACGTCTTTGTCGGCAACGCGGGGATTCTCGGCCCTCTGTCGCCGCTCGCGCACGTCGACCCGAAGGACTGGAACCGCGTCATGGCGGTCAACGTCACCGCGAACTGGCGTCTGATCCGTTCCCTTGATCCGCTCCTGCGCGCGTCAGGCGGCGGACGCGTCCTCTTCATCACCTCAGGGGCGGCGCATCGCGAGACAATGAAGCCGTTCTGGGGCGCTTATGCGATCTCGAAGGCGGCGCTCGAGGCGATGGCCCGCACTTATGCGTCTGAGAGCGCCGGCGATGGCGTGACCGTCATGCTCGCCAATCCAGGCCCGCTGCGCACGCGCATGCGCGCTCAGGCGATGCCCGGCGAGGATCCGATGACTCTCAAGACGCCTGAAGAATTCGCAAAAAAATGCCTCGCGCTGCTGGCGCCGGAATGGCGCGAGAGCGCGAGGCTTTACGATTTCCCCACCGACCGGCTGCTGAGTTTCACCGCGCCTGTCTGACGGGGTCACCCCTTAGTGGTGGTGATGGCTCGTGTGATGGTGGGTGTGGCCCTGATGCCCGTGGTGATGATGATGGACATGGCCGCGGCGCGGCGCGGGCGGCGGAGGCGGCGGGATATAGGCCAACGTCAGGCTCTCGACGCCGGCCGTCCACCCCACGCCAGAGCCGGCCTGAACGTTGAAGGGCTGCAGCGAGAAGAGGTTGTCGGATCCGCCGACGAGCGCCGCGCCCCCGCCCCCGACCCCGAGCTTGGCTGAAACTCCCGGGCCGATATAGGAGCCCGCGAGGGCGCCGGGTCCAAGGTGGTCCGTCGCCGCGACGACGCCCCAGGACAGTTGGCCAGGGCCATTGATCGTCACATTTGCGCCGACCTTGGTGAGCGCGCCCGCATAGTGGGCCGGCGCCGCGCCTTCGGCGTCATCGCGATAAATGCAGTCCATCTGCTGATTTTCGACTAGAACGCTGATGCCGTTGCCGAGCAGCCGGCACTGCAAGATCCCGACGCGGTCGCCCGCAAAGGCGCTCGCCGGCGCCAGCATGGCCAGAGCGAAAACGCCGCTCAGCGCGCGACCCAATCCAAACTTCAGCATTCAGTTCTCCTCTTCCTGATCTGCGCCCCGTCTGACGCGGAGCCGCAAAGCACGCCCTGCAGTACAGTACGACCAGGGAAATGCAACAGCGCCGCTCCAGCTCTAAGCTATGGCGCCGGATATCATGTGCGCCGGCGCACGAGCGAGCTTGCGCGCCCGCTGCTCGCCACACCTTTGCCGCGCTTGCAAAGGACGTGGAAGAGTCCGATTTCTAAAGGTGATCTAAAGAACCGAGGATTCCGTGGCGAACTCCTATCCGCTTCCCGTTCTCGTGGACCAGGGCCTGTCCCGGTCCGACGTCGAAGCCCTCCGCGCCGCCGTCGTGGCGCTGGAACGACAGAGTTTTGCAACGCGGCTTGCGGGATTGGCGAGCAGGCAGCTCAGTTTTGGCGCGCTGACGCTGCCGCCGCGACTGCAGGCGGCGGTCGCCGCCGCGACCCAAAAGGCGCTCGCCGCGGCGATGAAGATGGCCTTGGCCAGCCTCGACGCGCAGCCCGCGAAGGATTCCATACGCATTCACCGTCGTCTGGCGGCGCTGACGGGAGGCGTCGGCGGCGCCGTGGGCCTTGCGAGCCTGCCGATCGAACTGCCGGTGTCGACGACGATCATGCTGCGCTCGATCGCGGAAATCGCGCAGGCCGAGGGAGAGGACCTGCGCCACCCCGGCGCCGCCCTCGCCTGTCTCGAAGTTTTTGCGCTGGGCGGCCCTTCCGCCGAAGGCGCCGTTCTAGAGGGCGGCTATCTCGCGCTCCGCGCGCTTCTCGCGAAATCCGTGTCCGACGCTGCACGATTTATGACTGTCCATCAGATCTCCAGCGAAGCGGCGCCTGCCCTGGCGCGGCTGATCGGCGCGATCGGGGCGCGCTTCGGCATGGTCGTCTCGCAAAAAACCGCCGCCCAGGCGATCCCGGTGATCGGCGCGATCAGCGGCGCGGCGATCAATGTCGCCTTCACCGAGCACTTCCAAAGTCTCGCCCGCGGCCATTTCGTCGTGCGCCGACTGGAGCGGCTCTACACCCCCGCCGTGGTGCATGCCGAATACGCCAAAATCGCCCGCTCGGAGGGCTATTGGGATGATCCGTCGCAGGCGGCGTGAGCGGCCGCGATTATTGTGAACGGCGCAACGCCTCGACGAGATGCCCGACCTGCTTCGTCGTGGCGATGCTCGATTCATTTTCTTCGAGCAGAATGAAATCAGCGCCCGCGAGGTTCTCATCGAGTTCCTCTGTCGTGGCCGGCAGCCGTTCGCCGTTCGAGGCGTCGCCCGGCGCGCGCCGATAATGGCCAAGTTCGACGCCATTCTCCTCGGTCCGCATGTAGAACCAATAGTCGATCTGAGGCGGACAGGGCGCAAGGGTCGCCGCCGCCAGAACTTCATGCAGGAAGCTCCCGCCGAGCGCCAGCAGCCGCGGCGGGAGCGCGCAATCGCCCTTCTCGCCTGCTCGGCCGATCGCCGCCGTGGGGTAATGCGCATCCGGCGATAAAAGATTGAGGAGATCCAGCAGGTCACGGTCGGTGCCTAGGGCTTCCGGCGCCGGCGCAGACGCAAAAGCCAGCACGCCGACAGGAGAAGCGGGAAGCGCGCGTGTCGCTTCACGCATGGCGAGCGCGCCGCCGACGCTGTTCCAATGCGTGCCGCCGCGCGGAAAGAGCGGTATCGGTTGTTTGGGCTTTTCCGCCGTGATGAGCGCCGCGCCGTCCACATAGCGCAGCTGAGCTTCGTCGAGCGCCGCGCGGTAAGGCGCAAGCTTTTCGGGCATCGCCGTCGCGCGTAGGGCGCAAGGCGCGGACTTTGGCAGATCTTCCGGGTAGCGCGCCGCCTTCGAGGGCGAAATGAGATAGACGAAGCTCTTGCTGCGCGCCTGCGCCCTCTCCTGAATTTCGCGCAGCGTCGAAGACCACGCGCCGAGCCGCGCGGAATCGAAGGCACCGTCGCGGGCGCAAAATTCGTCGATGTAGAACTGCTCATAGAGCTGGCCATTGCGGCCGATCACGACTCCGGGCGCGGCCGAGCCGCCGAAAAGCGAAAAGATGAGCTGATTTTTCGCGCGAACGGAGATCGGAAACACCGGCGACATTCGGCCAAGATTGATGGAGACCGCCTTTTGCGTTTCTCCTGACAGGAAGGCGTCGAGAGTCCAGGGCGCGGGCTTTGGCTTCGCGACGCCGTAAAGCGGCCAGGCGCTGCGGATGCGCAGCTTCGGCCAATCGCCTTCGACGGCGAAATTCCACAGATTGGCGAGAAAGAGGAAGGCGATGAAGCCGGCGCAACCAAAGATCGGCAGGCGCGCAAGCGTGAGCGCCTTCATGAAGGCGCGTCGTGCGCCAACGCTCTCAGCGCGCGCGGGCGCGCGCAGCGCCACGCCGCTTTCTCCTTCATGTCGCCCGATGGGCTTATTCTTTTCGGCGAGATCGCTCATCCGACTCAAAACCGGAAGTAGATGAACGGCTTGAAGGGATCGGCAAGTCCCTTCGCCAAAGCCGCAAGAAAGAGCATGGAAAGCGCGCCGTTCGACGCCAGGGCGAAGCGCTGTGCCGCGACGCCCCAGTCGAAGTTCTTGACATAAAGCGACAGGCGCTGCGCGACGCAGATTGCCGCCGCGACCAACGCCACGACCACATATTCGGGAGGAATGGCGATAGGCGCGCTGGCGTGCGCCCATGGAGTCGCCATCAACGCGAGCAGCGCGCCGGCCTGCGACAAAGAGGTTGCGCGAAAGA
>JALHNR010000334.1 GCA_022843525.1 Methylocystis sp.
ATCGAGATTCACGTCGCCCGCCAGATCACCTATTTCGCCGCGCGCGAGAAGGACGAGGGCAAGCGCTGCGATTTGGAAGCCGGCATGGCGAAGCTGCTTGGCGCGCGCGTCGCCTGGGCGGCGGCGGACAACGCCCTGCAGATCCACGGCGGCAACGGCTTCGCGCTCGAATATCCGGTCTCGCGCGTGCTCTGCGACGCCCGCATCCTCAACATCTTCGAGGGCGCGGCGGAGATTCAGGCGCAGGTGATCGCGCGAAGGTTGCTCGAGGGGTAAGGGCGAGCGCCGCGCACAATACGTGGATGGCCGGGACAAGCCCGGCCATGACGGTGGAAAGGCGCCGCGTTGAGCGAAAAGCGCGACCGACTGAATCGAAGAAGCGCAACTTCTCCGCGTCCTGCCCGCGCTTGACGCGGGCATCCACGCTCTCTCAAACGCCGCCGTCTCAACGACTGAAGCTTTTCTTCGCGCATGCGTGAGCGCTCTGGAATAAACCGGCGGCCGCGCGCATAGTGTTGCTATGCGCGAAACAGATCTCTTTACATCCAGAATTGAGCCTGACCCCCTCTACGCGGAGCGGTATCGTTGGACTGTCTGCGAGGGATCACAGATTCATCTGCGGTCGCCGCATTCCTACGCGACCAAGCGCGAGGCTGAGCAGGAAGCGGATAAGGCTTTGCAAAAGCTTGCGTCCACATGGACGGGCAAGCGCTGACCAGCCAGCGCGACCACGACGAAGGGTAAATCGCGTTCGACATTCCTACGGGCGCTCTCGAAGACCTATAGGCGCGCGGCGTTATCTCGGTCGCCAGCCTTTCTTGCGCGAACCCGGCGCCTTACCTTCCGCTCATGAGCAAGCGCGTCTATCGCCTCGTTGACGGCTCACGCGGGCCGCGGCGGGATTTCCGCATCACCGTCGGGCTGCGCGAGGGTTGGGAGGCGGAGGGCCGCGTCTATGACGTTTCCGAAGCGGTGCGCTGCGCGCACGCCTGGATGCGCCGCCGCGTCGAAGCAGGCCAGCCCGCGCTCTCAGGCATGTTCACGCGCGGCGAGGTGACCTACGCCTGGCCCAGGGAGGACGGCACGGTCGGTTCGGACCGCGAGCCGGTCGCGATCCTCACCGGCGAAGCGGTGCACGCCTATCTCGGCGGCCTTCCCGACGCGCAGGTCGAGGCGATGCTGAACGAACTCGCCGGCGAGCTCGGAGCGGCGCTCGGGCAGGAGCGCCTCTATGTCGCCTTCTGCGACAAGACCTGGATTCTCGACTGCGGCGAGGGATAGGCGCGACCCTCTCGCGCGCCGCCGCCCTATTCTAAGAGCGACGCTCTCAACCGGAGGCCCTCATGCTCACGCTCTACTATCACACAGGCGCGTGTTCGCTCGCGCCGCACATTGCGCTCGAATGGATTGGCGAACCCTACGAAACCAAGGCGGTGGAGTTCGGGGACAAGGAATATTTGAAGATCAATCCCGCCGGGGCGGTGCCGGCGCTCGACACCGGCGAAGGTTGGATCCTGACCCAGGCCGCGGCCGTATTGCGCTATCTCGCCGACCGCTATCCGCAGGCCGGGATCGGCGCCGACGGTTCGCCGCGCGACGAGGCCGAGGCCGACCGCTGGTCCTCCTTCATCACCGGCGATCTCCACCCGGCCTTTTTCCCGCTGTTTTTGCCGGACCGCTATACGCGCTCCCGCGAGAAGGAGGAGTTCGACAATGTGCGCGAAGCCGCCAAGGCGCTCGTGCGTAAGAAATTCGATATCATCGAAGCGCATCTCGCGGATCGCCGCTACATGGTCGGCGACAAGCGTAGCTATCTCGACGCCTATCTCTTTCCGATGGAGCGCTGGGGCGCGTCGCTGCTGGAGGACGGGCTGTCGAAATACCCCAATATTAAGAAACACCACGACATGATGGCGGCGGACGAAGGGGTCAAGCGCGTGCTCGCCGCCGAAGGGGCGTGACGGCCTGCGATGATCGCCTCTTGCGAGCTTGACCGCGACGGCGGCGGGTGAAAGCTTTCGCGCAGCTCGGGAGAGGCTCATGGCTCGATTTGATGGAAAAATTGCGCTCGTCACCGGCGCGGCAAGAGGTCTCGGCCGGGTGACGGCGCTCGCCTTCGCCCGCGAGGGGGCGAGGGTCACGCTCGCCGATATCGACGAGGCTGGCGGGCGCGAGACTCTCGACATGATCCGCGCCGAAGGCGGCGAGGGGCTCTTCACGCTTGCAGATATGCGGATCGAGCGGGACGTCGAAGCCATGGTCGCGGAGACGGTCAAGGCTTATGGCCGCCTCGACTGCGCGGTGAACAACGCCGGCGTCGTGCGCTTCAAGCCCATCGCCGAGGAGAGCGAGGAGGGCTTCAACTTCCACATCGATGTGAATCTGCGCGGCGTGTTCTTCTGCATGAAGCACGAGATCCGGCAGATGCGCCAAAACGGCGGCGGCGCCATCGTCAACCAGTCTTCAATTACCGGCAGCCTCACCGGCAACCCTGCAGAGGGCGCCTATGCCGCCTCCAAGGGCGGCGTCGACGGTCTGACCAAGACGGTCGCGCTCGAGGTCGCCAAGGACAATATCAGCGTCAACGCCATCTGCGCCTGCGGGATCGACGCCCCCGGCGACGTCTTCCATCAATGGATGGAGAAGGAGCACATCAGCCCTGAGCAGGCCGGGAAGCTGTTTCCGATCGGCCGGATGGGCAAGGCCGAGGAGCTGACCGAGGCCGTGCTGTTCCTGTGCTCCGAACAGGCGCGCTTCATCGTCGGCCACCTCCTCGTCGTCGACGGCGGATGGATCGCCCGCTGAAGAGTCACTCTCCGCCCTTGATTCTCCGCCGCGCCTCCCGTAACGTCGGCTGTGAACAAAAGGGCGGAACGCGGAATGCGCGCAATTCTCGTATCTGAAGCGCCAAGGATGGAGCTGGGCTAGGCCCGGCCTCCGCCAATGGCGCTTGACCCAAGGCCCCAAGAGGGCCTTTTTTGTTGCCCGAAGACGAAAAACATCCTAGTCGCCCGCCGCGAGAAGCAAGACGGAAAATGATGATGTCGAAGGAAATGTCCGGCGCCGAAATGGTGGTCGAAGCCCTGAAGGATCAGGGCGTGGAGATTCTTTTCGGCTATCCGGGCGGCGCCGTCCTTCCGATCTATGACGTGCTCTTCCAGCAGGAGAAGGTGCAGCACATTCTCGTGCGCCACGAGCAGGGGGCCGCCCATGCCGCGGAGGGTTATGCGCGCTCCTCGGGCAAGGTCGGCGTGTTGCTCGTCACTTCGGGACCGGGCGCCACCAATACGGTGACGGGCCTCACCGACGCGCTGATGGATTCGATCCCGCTCGTCTGCATCACGGGGCAGGTGCCGACGCATTTGATCGGCTCCGACGCCTTCCAGGAATGCGACACGGTCGGCATCACCCGCCACTGCACGAAGCATAATTATCTCGTCAAGAACATCGCCGATCTGCCGCGCGTGCTGCATGAAGCCTTTTATGTGGCCTCGTCCGGCCGGCCCGGACCGGTGGTCATCGACATCCCCAAGGACGTGCAGTTTGCGCGCGGCGTCTACGCCCCGCCGCGCAGCGCCGCGCACAAGACCTATCATCCCAAGCTCGACGCCGACATGGAGGCGATGCAGCAGGCCGTGCGCATGATGGCGGCGGCGAAGCGTCCGATCTTTTATACGGGCGGCGGCGTCATCAATTCCGGACCCGCAGCCTCGACACTGCTGCGCGAACTTGTCGGCCTGACGGGCTTTCCAATCACTTCGACGCTGATGGGACTCGGCGCCTATCCGGGGTCGGGCGAAAACTGGCTCGGCATGCTCGGCATGCACGGCACCTGGGAAGCCAATCACGCCATGCACGACTGCGATCTGATGATCGCGGTCGGCGCGCGTTTCGACGACCGCATCACCGGACGCCTCGACGCCTTTTCGCCGGGCTCGAAAAAGATCCACATCGACATCGATCGTTCGTCCATCAACAAGAACGTCAAGGTCGATCTCGCCATCGTCGGCGATTGCGCCCATGTGCTCGAAGCCATGGTGCGCCTGTGGCGCGCCGAGGCGATGAGCGCCGACAAGCAGCCGCTCGACCATTGGTGGGCGAAGATCAACGAGTGGCGGGCGCGCAAATCGCTGGCGTTCCGCAACTCGGACGCTGCGATCAAGCCGCAGCATGCGGTGCAGCGGCTCTATGCGCTGACCAAGGATCGCGACGTCTATGTCACCACCGAGGTCGGGCAGCATCAGATGTGGGCCGCCCAGCATTATCACTTCGAAGAACCGAACCGCTGGATGACGTCGGGCGGACTCGGCACCATGGGCTACGGCCTGCCGGCGGCGATCGGCGCACAGCTCGCGCATCCCGGTTCGCTCGTGATCGACATCGCCGGCGAAGCCTCGATTCTGATGTGCATTCAGGAAATGTCGACGGCGATCCAATATCGCCTGCCGGTGAAGATCTTCATCCTCAACAACGAGTATATGGGCATGGTGCGCCAGTGGCAGGAACTGCTGCATGGCGGGCGCTATTCCCATAGCTACTCCGAGGCGCTGCCCGACTTCGTCAAACTCGCTGAAGCGTTTGGCGCCAAGGGCATCCGCTGCTCGGATCCCGCCTCGCTCGACGCCGCGATCCAGGAGATGATCGACTATGACGGACCGGTGATCTTCGATTGCGTCGTCGACAAGGTCGAAAATTGCTTCCCGATGATCCCCTCCGGCAAGGCGCATAACGACATGCTGCTCGCCGATCTTTCCGACGACGCCGGGATAGAGATCGGCGCGGTCATCGACGAAAAAGGCAAGATGCTTGTTTAGGCGGTCGGGTTTTGGCAATCGGCAGTCGTGGCGCTGCAATCGACTGCCGACCGCCGATTTG
>JALHNR010000335.1 GCA_022843525.1 Methylocystis sp.
GCGATCCGTGGAGCCGCCAGCCGAGGCTCAACGCTTCCGTGACGCGATGGCAAAACGCCGCGTCGTCCGGCCCGGTGAGAAAACGATAGGCGGTCATCGCCTTGCGTTCGTTCGACATGCAATTCTCCAGCGCCGCGCGAATCACCTGACCTGGGAATATTATTTGCCTTTGGGGAAATCCAGGCGCATCTCGCGATAGCGCTCCGGGTCGTCGGCCCAATTCTCGCGGACCTTCACGAACAGGAAGAGATGCACCGGCTGTTCGGCGGCCTCGGCGATCTCGCGGCGCGCCGCCTGACCGATGGCCTTGATGGTGCGCCCGCCTTCGCCGATGACGATCTTCTTCTGGCTGTCGCGCGCGACAAAGATCGTCTGCTCGATGCGCGCCGAGCCGTCCTTCTGATTGGTCCAGGAGTCCGTCTCGACCGTCGACTGATAGGGCAATTCGTCGTGCAGCCGTTCATAGATCTGCTCGCGGGTGATTTCCGCGGCGAGCAGCCGCAGCGGCGCGTCCGAAAGCTGATCCTCGGGATAGAGCCAGGGCGATGGCCCCATGCGCTGCGCGAGCGCCTTGCGCAAATCGCCGACGCCGTCGCCTTTCAGCGCCGAGATCATGAACGTTTCGTCGAATTTTTCGCGCGCGTTGAGCGTTTGCGCCAGCGCCAGCAGCCTTTCGCGGGGAATGAGATCGATCTTGTTCAGGACGAGGAGCTTGGGCGCCTTGGCGTGCTGAAGCTGCGTCAGTATCGCGTCCACTTCTTCGTCGATCCCCTTGCGGGAGTCGATGAGCAGCGCGATTACGTCGGCGTCGGCGGCGCCGGAGAGCGCGCTCGCGACCATGGCGCGATCGAGCCGTCGCTTCGGCTTGAAGATGCCCGGCGTGTCGACGAGGATGATCTGCGCCGCGCCTTCGATGGCGATGCCGCGAATAAGCGCCCGCGTCGTCTGCGCCTTGCGCGAGACGATCGAGACCTTGGCGCCGACGAGTTGATTCAGCAGCGTCGACTTGCCGGCGTTGGGCGCGCCGACCAGCGCCGCGAAGCCGCAGCGCGTGTCTTCCCGCGCCAATTCGTCGTCGCCGCTCATGTATCGCCCTTCCCTGTGGCCGCGTCCTCGCGGGCCAAAAATGCCGCCGCAGCGGCCTGTTCCGCGACCCGTTTCGAGGCGCCCGACCCGGGCGCCGCCGCAAATCCCTGCACCTCCACGACGACCTCGAAGAAGGGCGCGTGGTCCGGTCCGCTGCGGGCGACGAGCTGGTAGCGCGGCGTGGCGAGGCCGCGCGCCTGAGCCCATTCCTGCAAGGCGGTCTTCGCGTCGCGCAAATCCTGGCCGCTCGCCGCCATACGGTCGCTGAACGCCTTGCGAACGATGTGTTCGGCCGCAGCGGCGCCCCCGTCGAGAAAGGCGGCGCCGATGATTGCTTCGCAAATGTCGCCGAGCAAGGCGCGTTTGCCACGTCCGCCGGTCTGGGCCTCGCCCTCGCCGAGCCGCATCGCTGCGCCAACGCCCCAGACTTCGGCCACCTCGGCGCAGGTCTCCTTGCGCACCAGCGCCGCGAGGCGGCGCGACAGCTCGCCTTCACTCTCGTTCGGAAAGGCGTCATAGAGCATGTGCGCCACGGCGAGGCCGAGCACGCGGTCGCCCAAAAACTCCAGCCGTTCGTAGGAATCGCGCCGGGCTGGCGACGCGCTGACATGCGTCAGCGCCCGGCCAAGCAGCGCCGGATCGGCGAAGTCATGTCCGATACGCGCTTGTAGATCAGCGAGCCCCGCGTCGCGGCCGCGCGTCATGTCACGCCTGTGCGTCCGATCAATGAACGGGCCGGAACAGCCGGTCCCAACGCACGGACCATGGCCAGCGCCAAAAGGCGAGCGCCGATTCGTCCTTCCTGACCGAGAAGAAGATGATCTCGGCGCGGCCCACGAGATTGACGAAGGGCACGAAGCCAACGCCGCCAAGCTCTGGCGCGATGCGCGAATCGGTGGAGTTGTCGCGATTATCACCCATCATGAAATAGTGATCGGGCGGCACCACGAACAGATCGGTGTTGTCGTTGATGCCGTGATCGCCCTCGATTTCGATGATCGTATGTTCGACCGCGGGATGATCGCCGTTGCCGGGGAGCGTCTCCTGGTACGTCGTCACGGGGACTTCGCGGCCTTCGCGATTCTCGGTCACTTCCTTTTCGAGCGGCGTGCGGGGCACGATGACGCCGTTGATATAGAGCCGGCCGTCGATGACCTGGATGCGGTCGCCGGGGAGGCCAATGACGCGCTTGATATAGTCGGTCTCATTGTCCCGCGGCAGCTTGAAGACGATGACGTCGCCGCGGTTGGGAGGCGAAGCCAGAATGCGGCCGGAGAAAATGTCGGGGCCGAACGGCATCGAGTAATTCGAATAGCCGTAGGCGTATTTCGACACGAAAACGTAATCGCCGATCAGCAGCGTCGGGATCATCGAGCCCGACGGAATATTGAACGGCTGAAAGAGCAGCGTGCGAATGACAAGCGCGATCGCCAGCGCCTGAAGGATGACCTTGATGGTTTCGAGAACCCCGCCCTCTTCGCGTTTTTCAGCCACCGGAACGTTCCTGCTCAAGCCGACTCACTCCTCATGGATTGGGGCGGCGTCGGCCCGCCCGGCCGCCCGGCTTAACACGCTAAAGCTTCCATGAGAACCTTCGCCCGAGCCAAAGAATAGCCCCGGGCCGGCGTCAAATGGATGACCGCCCGCCACCTTAGCGCGCTCAGCCGGCGCGTCTCCGCCCGATCGGGATTAACGCTAACGCCGCGGCTGCGCTTGCGATCCGCCGACCGGTTCGCGCCTTGGCCCTAGAAGGCTTGCGCCCGGCCCTGCTCCATCGCCTCCCGCATCCGCCGGATCGCCTCCGCGAGCCCGACGAAGATCGCCTCGCCGACGAGAAAATGGCCGATGTTGAGTTCGACGATCTGCGGCAAGGCGCTCACGCGGCGCGCCGTCTCATAATCGAGGCCGTGGCCGGCGTGAATTTCGAGCCCGAGGGCGGCGCCATAGGCGGCGGCTTCGGCGACCCGCGCGAATTCCGCTTCGGCCCGGCCCATATCCCCGACCTCGACGGCGTGGCACCAGGCGCCTGTATGGAGCTCGACGACAGGCGCCTTGACCGACACGGCGGCGTCAATCGCCTCCGCCGACGGTTCGATGAACAGCGACACGCGCACGCCTTCCCGCGTCAGCTGATCGACGTAAGGCAAGAGGTAATCGTGCTGACCGACGACATCGAGGCCGCCCTCGGTCGTACGCTCGGTGCGCTTTTCCGGCACGAGACAGACGGCGTGCGGCGCCGTCGCGACGGCGATGTCGAGCATCTGCTCGGTCGCCGCCATTTCGAAATTGAGCGGCTTCGAAATCGCCGCCTTCAGCCGCGCCATGTCCGCGTCATTGATGTGACGGCGGTCTTCGCGCAGATGCGCGGTGACGCCGTCGGCGCCGGCCTCGATGGCGAGCAGCGCGGCGCGAACGGGGTCGGGCCGCGGACCGCCGCGCGCGTTGCGGACGGTGGCGACATGATCGACGTTAACGCCGAGGCGAAGGGGCGGCGAGGTCATTGCGCTCTATAGCGCGCAGGCGGACGGTTTGTCATTGGGGGCGCGGCCGGCGCGGCGGCGCAAAGAGCAATTTCAGTCAGGAAGCCGGCCGTCGCGATTGCTACGATGCAAAAATGGAGACCAGGACAAGACGAAAGGAACCTGACTATGCGCGACGCATCAATCGCGTGCTGGATTACATCGATAAGCATCTCGACGAAGAGCTGACCGTCGAGGCGCTGAGCGATGTCGCGAACTTTTCGAAATTCCACTTCCATCGGCAGTTCTCCCAGCACTGCGGGATTAGCCTCTCACGCTACGTTCAATTCATGAGGCTCAAGCGCGCCGCCTATCGGCTCGCATTCAGTCCGACAGCGCCGATCATCGACATCGCCTTGGATTCGGGGTTCGAAAATCCTGAATCCTTTTCCCGCGCCTTCAAGGCCGCTTTTGGCCAGACGCCCAGCGCTTTCCGCAAGACGCCGGACTGGGCGTCTTGGAGCGCGCGATCTCGAATAAGCCTCCTACCCAGCGAAAGGACGGAAGCCATGGACGTAAAGATCATCGACGTCGAACCGGTGTTGGTCGCGGCGCTCGAACATCGCGGCGCGCCGGCGCTGCTCAACGATTCAGTGCAGCGCTTCATCGCCTGGCGAAAATCGTCAGGGCTTTCTCCGGTCAGCCAATGCGAGACCTATGGCGTGCCCTATAACGACCCCAACACGACGTCGCCCGAGGAGTTCCGCTTCGATATTTGCGGATCGGCGCCGGCGCCGGTTCCCGCCAATGAGCACGGCGTCGTCACGAAGACGATCCCGGGCGGCCGCTGCGCCATGACGATCCATGCCGGTTCTCGCGACCGGATCGACGAGAGTGTTTATGCACTCTATCGCGATTGGCTGCCGGAATCGGGAGAGGAATTACGGGATTTCCCGGTCTATTTCCACTATCTGAACCTTGATCACGATACGCCCGAACACCGCCATTTGACCGAGATCTATCTGCCGCTGAAATAGCGGCCGGCGGCGGGCGGCGCGCTCGCCATTGACGCGCGCGCCATACGGATGTGTTGCAGTTGTCAACACACATTGATATGATACCGAAATGAACGCTCGCCCGCGCCCATCCGCCGAAGTCAACATTCACCTGCGCGCCCGCGCGCGGGACAAGAAGTTGATTGATCAGGCGGCGGAACTGGTGGGGTCGAACCGTTCGCAATTCATGATCGCCTCGGCGCTCAAAGAGGCCAAAAACATTCTGCTCGACCAATCGACCTTCTACGCCGACGCGAAAGCTTT
>JALHNR010000336.1:0-3634 GCA_022843525.1 Methylocystis sp.
CGAGGCTGAAGATCGGGATCGGCGTCGCCATGGCGAATTCATACTGCTGGGCGAAGACGCTCGGACCGTCATGATCGAAGCCGACGATCATGCCGCCCATCACCGACATGCCGTGGTCGACGAGCTTCTGGATTTCGTCGACGAGGCTGACCTTGAGATTCTGCCGCTTGCCGGTCTCGCGCAGGCTTTCGACATTGGGCGTCTCGATGCCGACGAAGACCTGCGTCAGGCCCGCCGCGACGCACATGTCGAGCAGCTCTTCGTCGCGCGTCGCGTCGATGGAGATCTGCGTGACGAACTCCATCGGACGATCGCGGCGCCATTGCGCGATCGCCGCGAGCAGCTCCTTGCAGTGCGCGCGGTAGGCGGTGAAATTGTCGTCGGCGAGAAAGGCCGTGCGATAGCCCGCCGCCCAGAGCGCGTCGAGTTCGGCGAGGACGTTGGCGATCGGCTTGTGGCGCTGCTTGCGCCCCAGATATTGGATGACGTCGCAGAATTCGCATTCGAACGGACAGCCGCGCGAGGTCTGCACTGCGCCGAGAATCGCGCGGTCATTGCGATAAAGATCCCAGCGCGGCAGCGGCGAAGCGGCGAGCGACGGCTTGTCGCCGACATAGCTGCCCTTCGGCTTGCCGGCGCGAAGATCGGCGAAGATCTCGCCGGCGATTTCCTCGGTCTCGCCGCTCACCAGCACGTCGCAATGGTCGCGCAGCCGCGCCGGCGAAAGGCTCGCATAGGGGCCGCCGATGATGACGCGCTTGCCGCGGCGGCGAAATTCGTCCGCGATGGCGATCATGCGGCCGCGCTGGCTGACCTTGCCGGTGATCGCGATGTAGTCGGCGGGATGGTCGAAATTCACCGGTTCGACCGACTCCTCGCAAAGTTCGAAGGCGAAGTCCCTGGGCGCGAGCGCCGCGACGGTCGCCGTGGCGAGGTCCGCCATCATCACGCCGCCCGCCACGCCCGACGCCGCCAGCGCCTCGCCGCCGAAATAAGTTGGAAAATCCCCAGCAGGATTGATGAGATAAATCGAAACGGACATGCACGACCCCTCATGCGCTCCGAGCCTTACGCTAATTCAACTCCGCAATCCCGACAAGAACTTGCCATCGTTCCAAAGTGGATGACGGCGCGCAAATCCCCAAGAAAAACGCGCAAGAAAAACGCGCAACAAAAAAGCGGCCGCTGGGGCCGCTTTTTTTCGTGCGCAGTAGAAAACGCTTAGAGATGCGCGACGACGGCGAGCCGGCGAACCTCGCCGTTCTTATAAGCGCGCAGGAAGGCCTGATAGTCGCGGAACGACACGCAGCCGTTCGAATCGCCGTTCGGGCCGAGCATGTAGGTATGCGCGAGAAGGCCGGCGCGGCCGAAGATCGCGCCTTCGCCGCCGACCGGCGTGAGGCGCAGCGCCTCGACGCCATGGAACAGCGCTTCGCGCGGCTTGAGATCGTAAACATGCGGCGGCGTCGCGCCGCGCATGCGCAAATGAACGTAGCGCGGATCGTCGAGATGTTCGCGCAGGCCGGAATGCGCCTCGAGTTTTGCGCCGCTGGGCAAATAGACCGTATGCGACGAGATGTCATAGACGGCGGTGTAGCGGTCGTAGCGCGCCGCAGGTCCGACCGCCGCGCCGGCTGCGCCCGAAACGCCCCCTAGGATGCCGGATTTGAGGTCGGAAAGCGTGCCGCCGTCCGGCGGCGCATAGGCGAGCGCCTGACCGCGCGGCTGCTGCTGACGCGCCTCTTGCGCCGATTGCGCGGCGTCGCCGAGCCCGAAGAATCTCTCGAAGATCGAGCGGTCGTCCGGTCCCGAGCCCGGCACGACGGTGGTGCGCGCCATGCGGCGCAGCGAGCCTTCGTAGAGGCCGCGGCTGGCGACGGTGAGTTCGACCGGGCGGCGCGGCGGCAGCGGCGTATCGTCCGCCGAGGCGATCTGATCGCCGTTGATGTCTTGGCGCTCGGGAACGATGGCGGGCGGCGTTTGCGCCGCGGGCTGGATGCTGGCGTCAAGCGCGCCGCGCAGCGTCGGTTCAGCGAGCGCCAGCGTCTGCCGCCGGCCGCCGAGGCCGACGATGGCGCCGTAGGGGTTTTGCGCGATAGAGGCGCTTTGCCTGAGGGCCGCCGCGGCTGTCTCAAAGTTGGCGGTCGCCGGGCGCTGCGAGAGCGCCCACCACCCCGCCGACAGGCTCACCGCCAGCGCGACGCCGGCAATGACCAGATGAGACGAGCTCTTGCGAGAATAAATACGGCGATCCAAAGAAATGAAATCGATTGGCGCACCGATCCCTTGCATCATCCGCCCCTACCTCCGAATTACTCTTCCGTCGCAAGGCTCTGAGCTTCGCTGACATTTGCGCGAAATCGCGTCAAAGTTCGGCGAAAGCCAGAACTGCACGGAACGCCTTCACATATTCTCACCAGAACTAAGCGGCCTTGCTTTGGCTGCTTTAGGGCGAATTCTTGTCCGCGCTTACGGTAAAGACGAATAGTTAAGGCTTTGAAAACGCCGGGTTTCGCGAAAGGTCCCGGCAGGGCGCGGCCAAGTGTGCCGCCGCTTTGGCGCCTAGATTGAGGCTTTGCCGCCGGCGCAATTTTTATGCGCGGCGGCGAAAACTGCTGCTTCAAAGCCGTTCTGAAAAAGGGATGCGGTCTGAACTATTTGAAGCGCCCATCGGATGCAAGGTTGGCCGTAACGGGCGCGTCGAGCCGCCTCGCAGCGCGCGGGCGCGATCTCGCAGCGCGCGGGCGATTTCGGAACGGCTGCAGCACGAAGTTGGCAGACAATCATGCTTGGGCCGATGGGCGACTGGCTGAAGCGGACGCGTCCTAGATTCTCCAGCTTTTTAAATTAGCTGCGAAAAAGTACAATGGTAAGGAAGTTGAGGCGAGTCTGGGTGTACGCCATAGGTGAATTGCACATGCTAACTCGTATCGAGATAGACGGCTTCAAGACGTTCGAAAAATTCGCTTTGAACCTGCGGCCTCTTACGGCGATTGTGGGGCCAAACGCCAGCGGGAAGTCCAATCTCTTTGACGCTTTGCGGTTCCTATCCCTGCTTGCTCAACATGATATCCGTACTGCTATGCAGGACCTTCGAGGGGAGCCGGAGGAGTTGTTCCGACAAACCCCTACAGGAAACGCAGAGTGCATGTCATTTGCTGTCGAGGTTTTACTTGGGCGGAAAGGCACTGATGCATTTGGAACGAGCTACGATGTGCCAGCAATGCGACTTCGATACGAACTCAAACTCGCACTGGCAAAAGGCACTGCGGGCAATCCTCGGGGAGTTTATGTTCGCGAGGAGTACTGCGCTCCGATTGCGAGAAAAGATGATAGAGCCGCATACCTCCGAGACTACGAAGTTTCCTATAACTCGAGGGTTAGCCCATTCATCCAGCTCAGCGAGTCACGTGATGCAATATTGATCCGGCAGGATGGACGGCAGAAGCACGGGCGGCCTGTCAAACTGTCCTTGAAAGAAGCTTCTAGAACAGCTCTTTCTACAATAACGACAGCTGAGTTTCCTCACCTTTATGCGTTGCGTGAGATCTTTTCCAGCATGCGATTTTTGGAAGTGAACCCAAGAGCAGCCAGAAGCGCAAGCGATAGATTTGAGAGTCGGATTATGAAGCCG
>JALHNR010000336.1:3644-4832 GCA_022843525.1 Methylocystis sp.
ACGCCTCAAATATGTCAGCAGTATTGGCGCGCTTAAAGGAAGAAACTGCAACCGAAACACGGCCAAACGGCGTGCTGTCGGACATTGCTGCAGACCTTTCTTCTCTTATTCCATCTGTTTGTGGCATCGAAGTGCGCGACGATCCCGATCAGCGCCAATTTTCCTTTAGCATACGGTTTGCGGGGCCATTAGCCTTCAGCTCTCGCGTCATCTCAGACGGAACCCTTCGTCTGCTGGCGCTTTTGACTGTGCTAAATGATCCAGAGAGGCAAGGAACTCTTTGCTTTGAAGAGCCTGAAAATGGAGTACACGAAGGGCGGGTACCTATGCTTGTAGAGTTTTTGAGAAACGCCGCTCAGATCTCTAGAGATCCGAGTATCCCCTCTTTTCAAGTCTTACTTAACACTCACTCGCCGAAAGTCATGTCCGCGCTGAAAGACGTAGAAATCGTTGTTGCGGATAGCGTGGTTGCAGTTGAACCTCAAACGCATGTCCGATGGACAAAGACGCGAATGCGCACAGGAATCGCCTCAAGTGCCGACATGTTTGACCCAGAAACCAGCCTTTCAAGGTTTGAAATTGAGAAGCTTCTTCAGCACCCCATTGATGCCGCATGACCTATATCAGCTGGGCAGCAATGTACGAGGGCGCTAGTGACGCGGCATACTTCGAGGTCTTATTGCCCCGTGTCATGCAAGAAATTGTTGCGCTCCATGGAGAACGAGCAGTAACTGTTCCAAACACTGCCGCAGCGACCTTTTCGCGAGGACCGGTTAATGACGTTGCGCGATCCATTTGTGGAGCACGCGAAGCGTTTCACTTGGTTTTTATTCATTCCGATACGGGTGGTCGCAATCTCGAAGAGCAACTGACCTTGAGATCATGCGCTTATTGCGCCGCTATTCAAAGGGAATGTGACTGGCCTGCAAGCCGTTGCGTAGTCATTGCGCCCCGGCACGAGACAGAGGCTTGGATTCTGGCCGACCCGGGTGCCGTGACAGATGCGCTGGGATGGAGAGGAAGCTCAGATTCGATTGGCTTGCCTACAAATGGGAGCGCTGCCGAAGGTCTCCAAGATCCCAAAATCACTCTTGAGCAAGCTGTAAGGCAGGTTAGAGGTCGACGTTCGGGAAGGCCCCAGCAATATTTCGCCGCGATAGCCCAGCGGCAAGAGCTCCGAGAGCTTCG
>JALHNR010000337.1 GCA_022843525.1 Methylocystis sp.
GTCCTATCCTGCCGGCCGCAGGCGTTCCGCGGATTGTGTGGCACGCGCCGCAGCCATGCGAAAGAAACAGCGCCTTGCCCTCTCGCGTCTCCTGCGTTGCGGGCTCCTGCGCTGGCTGGAACTCCCGCAACCGCCATTCGTCATATTCATTCTGCGGCATCGCCACGACGTTGAACGCCATCAGCGCATGCGCCCCGCCGCAATATTCCGCGCATTGGCCCCTGCTCACGCCAGCTGTCTCCGCGCTCAGCGTCAGCGTGGTCTTGCGGCCGGGAATCATATCGAGCTTGCCGGCCAATCTTGGCGCCCAGAAACTATGGATGACGTTGTCGCTGCTGAGTTCGATCTCAACCGCGCGGCCGAGCGGAAGGCGCAACTCATTGGCGCTCTCCACCGCCGAAGGGCCGTCCCGGTAGATGACGCGCCACCACCAGCGCTCGCCCGCCACCTCTATTCCAATCGGCGCGGCGGCCGTCTTTCCCGGCCCTGCGCCGAGCAGAATCAGTCCGTAAACGAACAGCGTCGAGAGTGTGACGACGGGGAAGATCAGCCCGCCGGCGAGCACGACAGCGTCGTCGGCCAGGAACGCCCGGCGGCGGGTCGGCGCAAATAGGGCGATCGCCGTCAGGAGAATGACGGCGAGCAGGATCGCGCCGCTTCCCGCCGTCATCGCCCAGAACAGGCGCGCAATATGTTGCGCCTGCGGTCCGGCCGGCGAGAGCGTCGATTGAACGCCGTCGCATCCGGCAAGCATAACGCACGCGGATGGAGCGGCCAGTTTGATGCGACTGGATCGTCTTTTATCGCGCACGGCGTCCTCGACGAGGTGAAGGCGGCGACGGCTGTGCGGTCCTATCGGCGGGTCTCGCCGCAACACTCGCGAAATATGCGGCGACGTCTTGCGCCTGCGCGTTGGTCAGACGCGACGCGATCGCCCCCATGATCGCCCCGTATCCCGTCTTCATGCGCAGCCCTCGTTTCCACAGTTCGATCTGGCCGACGATGTAGGGGGCATACTGGCCGTCGAGCTTTGGAAAGGACGGCGCGCGCGTATCGCCGTGGCAAACCAGACAAGGCGGAACGCCCGACCCTGGAACGCCTTCTGTCGCGATCTCTTTGCCGCGCGCAATCTGATCGGCGTTCGATTCGATCGGCGGCGCGCTTGGAGCGAGGTTCGGCGCGCCCGCGTAATAGGCGCTCAGCGCCGTGATCGCGGCGTCGTCCAGCGCCGTGGCGACCGGCTCCATGATTCCGCTCGGCCGTAATCCGCGGGCGAAATCGCGCAGCGCGCGTTCGACATAGGCCTGCGATTGTCCGGCGAGGCGGGGCACAAGGGTGCTTCTGGGCTGCGCATCGCCACGATGGCAGCGCACGCACCGCGTCAGCGCCTCCATTGTCATGCCGTTCCGGGCGATCTCAGCGCCGTCATTCGGCCGCGCCTCGGGGTCGCCGATGGCGAACAGCCGATATTGGCTCGCGCTCATCTGCGGAAGGGCGCGCAGAAAAGCGACAACGGCCCACACTTCGTCGTCGCGCTGCTGCGCGACCCACGCCGGCATTCCAGTAAACTTCAGACCATGCTTGACGATCCAGAAGAGCTGCTCTGTCGACCAGTTGGTTGCGACGCGGCCGAGTTCGGGCGGCTCTGGGAGCATGCGGTCAACGATCGGGTCGCTAGGGTCTCCTGGGGCGCCGTGACAGGGCGCGCAGCCTCCCTCGAAATGGCCGGCGCCGAGGATCACCAGATTTTTATCATCGAGCGTCGGCGGCGTGATGAAGGCGCTGTGCGTCGCAACGGAACGCCGCAAACCAAAGTCCAGGAACCAGCGCGTGAGCGCCCAATGAGGCTGGCTGGCCGCGACGTTGTAGAGACCCGACCACGCGAAGAACAGGACGGCCAAAGCTAGAACGAGGGCGATCCCGACTCCGGCGAGTAGAGCTTTTCCGGCGAACGCCACCTGGCGTCACCGCCACGCTGCGCCGGCGCATCGGGGGCCCGTTGCGTTTGACTGTTCGGTTCTCTCCATACCGATCTCCACACTTGGCGCGAGCCTAGCAGCGTCGCTGACGCAGTGGCGTCCGTAAGAGAGATAGGGTTGGAACACGAAGCGATCAGCTCGCAAGCGCAGGCCTCGCCAAATTGCCTCAAGAGGCCGTCGCGGCAGAAAGCGTCACTCGTTTGGCGAACCCATGGCCACTGTCGAGCTGAAGGAATAAGTTCCAAATCTTGAAGCCTAGAGCGCGCTGCGAAAAAGTGGGAACCGGTTTTTCGCGTAGAGCGCGCTCCAAACTTTGAGAATCGATCAATTTATCTGCATTTGGGCGATTCCGCCCAAATGCAGCGTGATCGAGCAGCGACTCTCCGGGACATGCGCATGAGCGACCAATATCGAACAATCAGCCGGCAATATTCGGCGGCGCGAAAGGATGACCATACGAATTTCCTTGAAACGCCGACCGTCCAATCGGTTCTCGGCGATCTTTCAGGCGCGAGCGCGATCGACTACGCATGCGGGACTGGCCATTATTCCCGGCTTCTCAAAAGACTTGGCGCAAAGAATGTGCTCGGCATGGACCTGTCGCCCGCGATGATCGAAATTGCCCGACATGAAGAGATCCAAAATCCACTTGGCGTCGCCTATGAGGTCGGCGACGCCGCAACGATGGCGGTCTTGGGGGCATTCGACGTCGCGACCGCCGCCTTTCTGTTCAATTATGCCGAGGACGAGCAGACGCTCGGGCGAATGTTCAGATCTGTAGCGGCGAATGTGGTTCCCGAGGGCAGATTGGTCGCCGTCGTGCCCAATCCGGACTTCATCAACGGTCGAGATGATACGCTCCCGTATGGATTCTTTCTCGAAGAGATCGGTAGCGGCCCGCGGAGCCTACGCATCCGGATGAGTTTTGTCGGCGATGAGAAATTCTCGATCCAATTCACGCAATGGAGTCGTCGCGCTTACGAGGACGCGCTGGCGCAGGCGGGGTTTGCTGACGCCGAATGGACGCCCTTCGCCGTGTCTAAGGAAGGAATTGAGCGGTACGGACAAAACTTCTGGGACGCAATTCTCGCCAATCCGAAAAGCGTCGTGTTGAGCGCAAGGAAAAAGCCTGTGTGAACACGTCCGTGGCCAGAATAAAGTGAAATGCGATGCTTCTCGTCGATACGGCGGATCAAAATGCTATCCTGGACGCGCTGAAATTTCCGGGCGTGCAGGGATTCACCACCAATCCGACATTGATCGCCCGCGCCGCCGGCGCGGAAGCTTTGTCGTTGGATGCGTACGTGGCCGCGGCGCGCAAGCTCTGCGGAATGTCCGCTGAGAACGGCGCAATTCGGCAGCTGATGATTCAGGCGGTTGGAGGTCCGAACGAGACCCGGAGGCAAGCAATTCTCTATCTCGACGATCTGAAGACCGCCCGCGAAAAAAAGCTTTGGATCAAACTTGCGCCGACGGCGACGAGCCTCGCGAGCTGCCGGGCGCTGAAAGACATAGGCTGCGCATCTCTGGTGACGGCGGTGTTCACGGCGGCGCAGGCCTATGTCGCAATGGAGGCGGGCGCGGATGGAGTCGCGGTATATCTCGGCAGGCTCATGCGGCATGAAAAAGATTGGGAGAAGCAGCTCGAAGCCATCGCCGCGATCGTCAAAAGCGCCGAACGGACTTTGCTGCTTGCGAGCTTTCCAGATCGACAAACCGTAGAAGTTGGACTTCGATATAGTCGCGACATCACCGCGCCGCCGTCTGTTCTCGACGACTTATTGACGTCCGCCCTGTCGCAGGAGGCGATCGAAGCCTTCGACAAGAAGATCGTAATGGAACGCTGAAGGGCTGGCCCTTCAAAAAACGAGAACGCCATGCGCGCAAAGAATCGTGACGTCTCGCGTCGGAAGCTTCTGATCGGCTGCGCGCTCGGCGCGCTCACGCCCTGCATTGCTGATCGGACGGGTCTTGCAGAGACCTCCGATCTCGAAAACTTTCTCCGCCTGAGCGTCGAGCTTACTGGGCGCCCGAGTCTTTCAGTCGATTCCGCTCGGGTTTATCTGCAGAGTCTTGGACCCGATCGCCGCTTCCTTGCTGAGGTAGGCCGTTTGAACCGAGAAGACTCGGAGCGCCAAGCGCGCCAAATTGTGGCGGACTGGTATTCCGGTCAAACCGTCGACTCTGGACGCATGATTTGCGTCGATTACACGGGCGCACTCATGTGGGAGGCAATTGGCTTTGCCGGGCCAAGAGGCATGCCCCGGGATAACGGCGCCGGCTGGGCGCTCGCGCCGATCGGGAAGTGACGCCTCACATGGATTTTCACGCCGACGTAGTGGTCATCGGCTCTGGCGTCGCCGGGGCGTTGGTCGCCTCTCGCGTCGCGCGCAAAGGCGCGACAGTCATCATTATGGAGGGTGGCCCTCGCGTCGACCGCGCCGCCTCGGTGAAGCGGTTCCAGACCGCTTTTCCCAAGACTCCCGAGTCGGCCTATGAGCAGGCGGCGTTCACGCCGCACCCCGAGTCGGACAGGCCCGATGCGTTCTATGCCCAGAAAGGGCCTCATCCTTTCAGTTCGACCTATTTGCGCCAGGTCGGCGGCACGACATGGCACTGGCTGGGCTCCGCCATTCGGCTGGTTCCCGACGATTTCGAGATGAAATCGCGCTTCGGCCTTGGCGTTGATTGGCCGATCTCATACGCCGATCTCGAGCCATGGTATTGCGCGGCGGAACAGGAACTCGAAGTCGCCGGAGACAATGACGACGATCTTGGCTCGCCGCGCTCCGCGCCCTACCCGTTTCCGCCGATCGCACAGAGCTTTCTCGATCGCGCATGGCGCAAGGCGT
>JALHNR010000338.1 GCA_022843525.1 Methylocystis sp.
CTGCCGCATCGGCATCCAGCGCGGCCGCAGCCAGTTCGGGGCTTAGCTGCTTCGCAAGCGCGACAACGCTTTCGACGGAGGCGCCGGGCAAGTTTCGTTCAGTCGCCGAAAGCGATGTTGAGCCCATCAATATCGCCGCCGACCCTACAATTGAGATGGCGCGAAGGCGCGGCCCTCGACTCATGGCGCCACCTTTAGAATTAGTCGGCTCTGGAGCGTGCCGCTCTCGCCCTGCACCTTTGCAGCGAGCGATATCCGCCACGTTCCCGCATCGGTCAGATCGACCTTGAAGCGATAAACTCCGGGATCGGGGCTTGGCGCCGGTTCGATCATGCCGGTCATCGACTCCATGCCATCTGGAGCCATGTCGAGACGCATCGCGAAGATCACCGCGTTTGGCGCCGGCTTGTCGTCGGGCTTATGGACGAGACTCACCGATACGATCGCTTGCCCCGTCTTGAATTGCGCTTCCACGAGTCGGAACTCATAGTCGTTGATGTTGGCGCGAGCGCGCGGCGCTGAGCTCAAGATGGCAAGCGCGACCAGCGCGAATAAGCGCGCCTTGCCCGAGGTCACGAGCATCATCAGATTCTCTCCGTATCCCATTAATCCGCATGGTCGTCGGGCGGATCGCAGAGCTGCGCTCAATCCCGACAAGGGGCGTCATCGCGCCTCACGCGGTCGATGCGACAACGGCGCTGGTTCCTGCGGGAATGAGATCGTGGATATCGATCCCCCTCGGCTAGCCGCAGCGACCGCTTGAGGTCGCGCCAAATCTGCTCGCGGCGCTACCGTGAGCGAGATTGGACTTTCGGCTTTAGACGATTGGAGGTCGAAGAGCTGGCGGACTTCGTAATCCACTGAACTCAATGTCATCGCAGGGAGTTAGCTGCGGCGCGTACACCCAAAGGACGGCATTAAGGGATGGCTGAAGCTGCGGGAGCGCTGCTTGACTTGGCCCGCACAGGATCTCAGCGCACACGGGGAGTGCTGCGCCGTCATCGCCGTTGTGCCCGGGACAATCGTCCATGCTCATTTCAATGCAAGCATGGTTCATCTTCGCGGCAAAAGCTCCGCCCGACCCAGCTAAAGCTGTAGCGAGAACAACCACAGAGATCAAAAGGCGAAGGCAGCGGAGCATCTCTCTACTCTGTCAGCCGCAAACTAGAATGGCAAGCGCCACGCCCCCAAACCATTTTCTGATCCGGCGAATGCGGGTAAGGACGGCGTGCGCCCGAATGGCCCTACCCACTAGAGACTGTCTCTCGCCAGTGGCTAGCCGGTAGCGCCGAATATGATTGGACTTGGAAAGCGTACTAAAGCGTGAAGGTGCTGAGCTGAAACTTCGGCGCGGCATGGTTTCGTGCTCATACCGGCGATGTCGACCTATCGTGCGATGAGTCCGTTGAAGGACTTTTGGCGCAAAGTTGTTTCATGCGCATGCCGGATACCGGCCCAAAGACCGTCGTCGCTTGTCTGGCCGTGACACGACCCAAATCGGAACGATAGGCGACGCCCATAAGAGGGGGCGAGAAGAAGCGCCCGAGATCGATCGAAGACAAAGGAAGGCGCAGTTGCGGTTATTGCCTGGGATGCGCCCTCGGCGTCCTTTCTCAAACGCGGTCCCCTGACTTCCCGCTTCGCGCGCGCGAATCGGCTGTGTCATGTTCCAAATCCAGTGACAGGGACTCCTTGGTTAGCTGGGCTCGCCGACGTCCTTGTGATTTATGAGAAAAGATGCGCGTTCAGTAATAGCCTTAAAGGGAAGCCGAAGTTCGAAGATCAACCCGTTTGGGTTAAAATCGATCGTTGCTTGTCCACCGAACGGCTTTCCCGACTCGAGTAAGATGGTATTGCCCAATCCTTTCGCTGTCGGTCGAGGATGGATGGGCGGCCCGCCGACTTCTCGCCAAATGAAATAAAAAATCTGCTCGCCATCGGATTGATCGGTCTTTCCTTCAACCAAAACATGACCATTTTCGACCGACCAAGCGCCAAATTTAACGGAATTCGTTCCCAATTCATGAACAAGCAACGCAAATTCCTGGGCGGCGCGAGCGTTGACGTTAATGTCGCACCCCTTAATGTCAGGTTGCTCGGGAAAACCTTCAAACTCCCGTGCGAGTATTTCGCGAAGAGACACGCCAGACCATACTGCTTCGGCCAACATCGCGTTGGCTTCGGCAAGCGCATGCACGCGTCCGATTAAAATTTGCTTTGCCTCGCCTACCGTCCGACCGTCGATCAAGGTGCGATTAATTATCGCAACAACTATCGCAAGAAAATTACGGGTTCGATGTCTGAGCTCCTGATGCAGTAATTTTTCACGTTCCAGCAATCCGTGTTGACGCTGCTCCTCTTCCTTTATTTGCTCGATCGCTCGGCTCAACAGAGTCATAATTGCTACGATTACGGCGGAGTTAAACACAAAAACCAGCAAAGAAAGCGCTTCTTTTTGATCGAGACTCCAAACAAAAGCGGGTGGAATGAAAAAATACCAAGCAAGGATCGAGGAAATGACAGTTGCCCAAACGCCGGGCCAAAAGCCGCCAAGCGTCGCGATCAAGATCGCAGGGTAATAAGTAATGAATGGGATGCCTTCAGGAAGGCGCTCGTTGAGCAGAATGCGCGCGACCGTCGCGGCGACGACGGCGAGGCTGGCGACGACATACGACGCCAGCGGCCGTTTTTGCACGCGCAGTACAAGCGTGATGAATCTGTAGCCCAGAGTTTTCGAAAAAGGCATCTCGCTCTCTTTTTTGTCTGCACCCAGTCCCTCACATCGTCCATCCTACGCCTATCGATTATGCTCTTAGGTAGCGCGGCTCGAGAGAAAATGCCAAAGACGCTGTAGGCTCTGCCTATGACAGAAAGTTCATTCGATGTGGGTCAACCCCTGTGTTTCTTACGAGGACAAATTGAAAGCCGTCACGTTAGCTTGCCTCCAAGCCAATCCGGAGCTCGTCAAAAGAATTCGGAGCGATCCAAATTGCGCTGCACACGCGAGCGACGTAATCGGCATTGTCGACATTAAGCTGCTGCTTATGAAAGACGTCTCTGATCGCAGATGCCTGTCAAATATTGAGACCCTGTCGTGTTGGTGGAATTTCAAGAAAGACGCGTTGAGTTCTCAATCAGACGAATGCATCGGCTTTTTATATGAAACTCTCCTCTATCTCTAGCGCTAAATTCAGATTCGCCATTCTGAACGAATCCGCGGCATGGCCCGGATCGGGACCCTTTATGCGGTGCGCATGGTAAGCAGCAGCGCGTCGTGCTGTAAATTAGAAGAGGTCGGCGAGCGGACCCCCTCAGAGATTTGCAGCCATCTTTTCGTTGGCCGAGCCTATAGGCCGCAGCTCGCGCGGCAACGCGTCATGCTAGGCCACTCTCCGATCGGCGCGTCGGCGGCGTCGTCATCGAGGCGTAGCACAGCTGCACGACGCTGTGCGGGGTCAACACGACGGGCTCGCTCCTGACGACGAGCCGGCTGCTCGGCGTCAACCGCGACCACTCGCGCACCCGCGAGGAATTCCTTGCCATGGCGCAGGGGAGGCGAGTGCTGCGCCTACCAAGTTGTGGAAATTAGCGCCGCGCCGGCGGCGGTACCTGCGAGGCGCCCAGACGAGTCGATGTGATTTATTGGCAAGAGGCCGGCGCAGCCATAGCTCATGGACTGGATTGTGGTCGCGAAGAGCTGGCGCGTTTAGCCAGGAGCGGGTCTTCGTAGACCGCGCCGTCCCGATCCAGGATGAAGCGCCAAAGCAATATTCCGCGCCGGAAGGTGAGGCGAGTCTTGCCATAGTCCTCGCCTTCTCCCCGCTCGCAGATCGCCACGATGGTCCCCTGCTGCAGTTCCGTGCGAAAGGCTTCGACGGAGAGTCCGAATTTGGGCGCAACGAAAGTCGCGTCCACAACGAAGTCTTCGCCGTCACGGACAATGTCCGCACATCTGGGATTGGCCATCCTGCCCTCCGCTCGCCGGGTCAAGGCCGGCGCCCAAAATCAAGTGCCGTTGCTTTATAGCCGAGGAGGCAGGGTCGTGTCGCGGCGAAAGAGGCGTGCTTCGATTCAGCGGTTCATCAAAACGCCTTTAGGCTCGGCTTCGGCAACAATGGGGCTGACCTGAACTTAAAGGAGGTCGATTTTCGCTGGACCTACATCTCATCTTTGGCAAGCTTGAGCTTGCAGATCTGGCCTTCGGTTTGCCAGTTCGACGAGGCGACGTAATTACCGCCTCGATGGCGGCGGGACCTTTGCACCGCTATTGGAGTGGCGGGTTTGATCAAGACGCCGAGATCTCGCAGCGATCACGGAAGTAATATTCATGGAAGCAGCGGTGTCGTCGCGCTCGGCAAGCGTCCCGACGCCGCTCAATCAGCCACGTGCCGTCCGGCTGAACAGCCGCGCGATCTTGCGTGCTAAGGGCGCGCGTGAGCGCCGCAGAATGCGCTTCTCCGCTCTTTTCCTGCGCACGCGCCGCGGCCTTGGGCTCCAAAGCGCGCCGCAGACGCCGATACGCGCAGCGATCACCGCGTTCTGCCTTGGAGTGAAGATGACTCCTGGGAGCATGTTGGAATGAAATCGGCGGAACGTGAGAATAGCATGGCTCTGCTCCTCTTCGAAATCTCAGACCTCATCAAAACTCACTCAGAGGGCTTATCTCATGAACAGGAACACCTTGGCGATTATAAGGGACTGGGTTGGGCGCTGGTCAGACGAACGTTTCGCCGGGGCAGATCGGAAGAGC
>JALHNR010000339.1 GCA_022843525.1 Methylocystis sp.
GCGGCGCGTCTTGTAATCGCGGCGTCGAACAAGCCGGGAGCGGCGACCTTATGCGACATGGACATGCTCCTTAGAAGGTTTTGCCGGCAAGCAGCGCGAAGTGCTCGACGATGGGGCCTAGCGCGAGCGCCGGGAAATATTGCAGCAGGTAGAGGACGACGATGACGCCGAGCAGCAGCCCAACGAAAAGCGGCCCATGCGTCGGGAAGGCGCCGACCGAAGCAGGGGCTTTCTTTTTCGCCGCGAAGGAGCCGGCGATCGCCAAGACGGGAATGACGAAGGCGAAGCGTCCGAGCAGCATGGCGACGCCAAGCGTCGCGTTGTACCAGGGCGTATTGCCGGTCAGTCCCGCGAAGGCCGATCCGTTGTTGTCAGTGGTGGAGGCGAATGCGTAGAGAATCTCGGAGAGCCCATGCGGGCCGGCGTTGTTCAGACTGGCGAGTCCGGTCGCCAGCATGACCGACACTGCCGTGAAGCCAAGGACGCTGAGCGGATAGATCAGCACCGCCAACATCGCGAGCTTCATCTCGCGCGCCTCGATCTTCTTGCCGAGATATTCCGGCGTGCGGCCGACCATGAGACCGGCGACGAAGACGGCGATGATCGCCAGCACCAGGAATCCATAGAGACCGGCGCCGACGCCGCCCGGCGCGATGCTGCCCATCAGCATGTTGAACAGGGGCACGAGACCGCCGAGCGGCATGAAGGAGTCATGCATGGCGTTGACCGCGCCGCAGCTCGTGCCCGTCGTCGCGGCGGCGAACAGCGCGCTCATCGCAACGCCAAAGCGGACCTCCTTGCCTTCCATATTGCCGGGCGACGGATCGACGCCGATCTCGGTCAGCAACGGATTTCCGCCCGCCTCGGCCCAGTAAGCGACCAGCACGCCCGCGACGAGCACGATCATCATGGCGATGGCGATCACGCGGCCTTGCCGATGATCGAGCACCGTTCGCCCGAAGGCGAAGGCGGTCGCGAAGGGGATGACCAGCAGCGCCCATATCTCCAGCATGTTCGAAAGCGCATTGGGACTCTCGAAAGGATGGGCGGAATTGGCGTTGAAGAAGCCGCCGCCGTTTGTTCCAAGCTCCTTGATCGCCTCCTGGCTGGCCATCGGGCCGATGGCGATGGTCTGCTTGGCGCCTTCGAGCGTTGTCGCTTCGATCGAAGCCTGAAGCGTCTGCGGCGCGCCCAGCGCGACAAGCGCCAGGGCGACGACGATCGAAAGCGGCAGGAGCACGTAAAGCGTCGAACGGGTGAGATCGACCCAGAAATTGCCGATCGTCGGCGACTCCGCGCGGGAGAGTCCGCGCACCAAGGCGAAGGCCATCGCCAGGCCGGTCGCGGCGGAGACGAAATTATGCACGGTGAGGCCGAGCATCTGCGTCAAGTGACTCATCGTCGACTCGCCGCTGTAGTTCTGCCAGTTGGTGTTGGTGACGAAGCTGATCGAGGTGTTGAAGGCGAGACCGGCGGGAACCCCGCCAAAGCCCTGAGGATTGAGCGGCAGATAGGCCTGGAGCCGTTGCAAGGCGTAAAGCGAAACAAATCCCACGACGCTGAAGGCGAGCATCGCCATTGTATAGGAAAGCCAGCCTTGCTCCCGCGCTGGATCGACGCCGGCGAGCCTGTAGAAGACGCGCTCGATCGGCGAGAGCGCCGGCACAAGCAGGCTGCGCTCCCCCGCCAGAACTCTTGCGATATAATCGCCGAGCGGAACCGCAGCGACGACGACGGCAATGAGGACGATGGCGATCTGCGCCAGCCCAATCGAGGTCATTGGCGATACGCCCGGTTTTTCGCCGGGCCCCCTTTAGAATTTTTCGGGATGAAGCAGCGTGTAGACGAGGTAGACGCCGAGCAGTACGGCGACGACCAGTCCAATGATCGGTTCAGACATGCCGAGCTCTCCTAAAGACGCTCGCAGGCGCGCGCATAGGCGCCGGCGACCGCAAAAAGCAACAGGCCGAGGCCGAGATATAGAATATCAAGCATGTCCGTCTCCTGCAGCGCTTATTCGCGTCGTGCGCCGTTGCGCGCGCGGCGCGCGCGAATTTCTTGTACGAGATTGTTGGCGATGAGAAATGCCAGGGCCGCGACGCCGAGGCCAATGAGTGATTCAGGCATGAGTGCGTTTCACTTTGATGTCGCGCGCGCGGCCTGGCGTTGGCCAAAGAGGAGCGCGAAAGGGACTATGCCCGCGCATGATGTAAGGGCGCCATTAGGAATTTCTCGCCGCCGGCGACGTCGTAAGGCGAAAGTCCTCTATCTTCCGCGCTCCTGCGTTTGAGCATAGAGCGGTTCCGTTCCTGGCTGCGCCGAGAACGTCCGAGAGAAATTCGAAGCGGGGAACGCGGGCAATGGGGACGTCAGCCGCTATTCATTGATGATCGGGAGAACGCTCGCGCTTCGCAGCAAGATCAATGGCGGAATCGCGACGCCCGACAATGCCGATTCAATCGGCTGCTGTCCTTGATGCTTCTCTCGCCTTGGACAGGATCCAGGGCTGCTGGGCGGCTCATTGATTTCATGGTGGGGGCGCATGGATCGAACCCGCGACTACCGCTATTTTGAAACATTTCTCAAACCATAGCGCTCGCATGTCTTATTCAAAATATCGTCAAACAATCCAGGATAGAATATTTCGCTTAATGCTCTTCTTGAATTGTATATGTTTCTGATAAATACGTTAGGCAATTGCACATTATTTCTGAATTCTTCATTTTTTTTAAAGTACCACTTTTGTGGAGCAGCATTATGAATTTTCTCAACAACGGGACGCCCAGTAATTGCGGAAACACCCTCCGAGAAATTATATTTTAGAATGTCGAAACGGGAAACAAATAAATCAATATTTGGAAACTCATTCTTTGTGAAAATTTTCTCTTCTAAAAAGCAAATTTCATTCTGTTGAATATCGTAGATATCACAAATTAAATCTAAAGATTCAATAACACCAGTTTTTACTGCGCAATAATACCAAAACCGCTCCATAATACTATCAAAGTCCTCCGAGAACAATATGCTTTCATTAAAATTAACTAATTTTTCATCAATACCATACTCTGTTCGCCCCCACTTCTCTACGGACAAGGATTGAAAAAACGAAGATATTAACCTGTCCATCGGGTCTCTATAAACAGAGATTAGCTTAAGTTTCTTATTGTTGATCTTATAATATTCTTCACTTAGTTCCCTCAGCTGTTTATTGGTTAAGTCGATGTGTTTCGGTTGATGCGCATGGACGCAACTGAATCCATTGTAATTTAATGTTTCTTTTAGTGATTGTGTCATTGTTTTATGCGAACTAAAAACAATGAAATCAAGCGACATGAATGTAGATTTGTCCACTTCTTATCCTTTCCAAAGCGCATCTCGGAAAACTATACGTTCTCTCGCGAGAAGAGCCTTGCGCTGCGGGCGAACCTCAAATCAGCGCGATCGCCGAGACCAGTCGGCCGTAATCCGGCTCGCGACGATGAACGCTGCGGCGGTAGCTGAAGCAGCGCGCTTCATCCGCATAAGTGTCGACCCCGAGGTCCTCGAATGACGCGACGTTGAGCGCTTCGACTCGCGACGCGATGAAGCCAGGCAGATCGAAGGTCGCGTGGCCGTCGCGGGCGGTCGGCGTAAAGAAGCGGGCGTAGGACTCGTCCGCGTCGCGAAAGCGCGCGACAAATTCCGGACCGACTTCATAGCTCGTCGCGCCGATCGCCGGTCCAAGAGCGACATGAATGTCGGCGCGGCGCGCGCCCTGCGCTTCCATCTCCGCGACGGTCGCTTCGATCACGCCGTCGAACGCGCCTTTCCAGCCGGCGTGACAGGCGCCGATGACGCCTGCCGTGACGTTGGCGAAGAGCAACATGCCGCAGTCGGCGCCGGTGACGCCGAGCGCGAGCGAGACTTCCGTCGTGACCATGCCGTCGCATCGCGGCCGCGCGTCGGCGCGCCATGGCTGGCGCACGGCGCGCGCCTCTGCGGAATGAATCTGAAACGGCACCAGCAGGCGCTCGGCTTCGACGCCGAGGCGCGCCGCCATGCGGGCGCGATTTTCCGCGACGCGCGGCGGCGCGTCGCGCGAGCCGACGCCGCCGTTGAGCGAGGCGTAGACCCCGTCCGAGACGCCGCCCTCGCGGGTGAAGAAGGCGTGCCGTACGCCGGGAAGATCGAGATTTCGCGCGGTAAGCGCATGCGTTTCGAGCGTCATCGCCCCAATGCTACACGAAAAATCCCGGCAGGTCGGGCATATCCGGATGAGTTATCGCCATCACTTTGAACAGCCGGCCCATCTGATGACGCGCGTCGTCGAGCCCGGCGAGGCGTTCGAAGGCGTCGAAGATCGATTGCGCCTGCTCGGGCGTCGCCTTTTTCGACAAGGTTTCCGCCCGGCGCTCGATGCCCAGTTGCAACAGAAAATGCGCTTGCGTCACAGGGCCCAGCACGTTGGCGCCGCAGGCGCGAGCGGCGCGCGCCAGAGCCGCGAAATCGACGTGAGCGGTCAGGTCCGCTTCTCCCGGCGCCGCCAGGGGATCGACATAGGCGTGACGCGACACCGCCTGCAGACTGTCGCCAAGCGTGGTCTGCTCATAGCCGTAATCGATGAGCAGGAGCGCTCCGCCTTCAGCGACGAGCCGCGTCGCGATGTCGCCCATGAGTTCCTGACTCGCGGGGCTGACTTCAATGACCGATCCTTCCCGCGCCGGAACGTTGAGCGTCGTTTCGATCTGATCGG
>JALHNR010000340.1 GCA_022843525.1 Methylocystis sp.
CGCACCGCCGACCTTCCTCGGCGTCGCCCCGCGCACTGACGCGGCGGTTGTCGTCGCGGGCGTTCCTTTCGACATCGGCACGACCAACCGCAGCGGCGCACGCTTCGGGCCGTCGGCGATTCGTCACGCCAGTCGTATGTTGATCGACGGCGAGCATCCCTCGCACTGGGCGTCCCCCGTCGATCTGCCGCTCGCCGACGTAGGGGATTTCGCCATTGCGCTGGGCGACATCGCCGCAAGTCTGAAGCTCATCGAGGAGCAGGCCTCGGCCTATGCGCACCTTGTGACGCTGGGCGGCGACCATGGAATCACGCTGCCTCTCTTGCGCGCCTGCGCAAGAAAGCGCGGACCGCTGGCGCTGATTCATTTCGACGCTCACGTCGATACATGGCCCGATAACTTTGGCCAACCCTATGCGCACGGCTCGATGTTCTATCATGCGATCAACGAAGGCGTTGTCGATGCGCGCCGGATGATTCAGATCGGCATTCGCTCGCCCGTGCAACGCGACGTCTACGACTGGACGCTTGGACAAGGCGTCACGATCGTCGCCGCGCAGGAGGCGCATGAGATCGGGCCAGCGGCGATCGCCTCGCGGATCGTCGACGTCGTCGGCGACGCCCCCGTCTATTTGACGTTCGACGTCGACGCGCTTGATCCGGCCTTTGCCCCCGGGACCGGGACGCCGGAAATCGGCGGTCTGGCCACCTGGCAGGCGCAGTCCGTCATCCGCAAGCTCGCCGGTCTGAACTTCGTCGGGATGGACGTCGTCGAAGTGGCGCCGGCATATGATGTTTCCGAAATCACCGCGCTCGCCGGCGCGACGATGGCGTGGGAATACCTCTCCCTGCTGGCGGCCTCTGCCGATACGTCGCGGTCCGCCTTGCGCTCTCCTTAGCTCCTTCGCCAGCGTCAATGCGGCTCTTGCCAAGGGCCGGCCTTCGGCAGCACTCTGGCCCGAACAGCCGGATGCGGCGGGACGCTTCGAAGCGGATCGAGGCGTGCAAGGGCTAGGGGAGGGCGGCATGTCCAATGCGGGGCGGCGGGCGCGAGAGGTGGTCGGCGTTTTCTCGGACGGCTATGTGCTCGAGAGCGCGGTCGAGGAATTGTTGAATTCGGGGTTCGATCTCGGCGATATCAGCCTGCTCGCGGGTGAAAAGGCCGTGGTCGGCAAGCTCGGCCATAAATATGAAAAGGTGGAGGCGGCCGAAGACGACGGCGCCGCCCCGCGCGTGGCCTATGCGCCGAGGGAATCTTTGAGCAAGAAAGAGGGCGTGATCATAGGCGGTCTTGTCTATGTCGGCGCCACTGTGGCGGCCGGCGCGGCGCTGGCATCAGGCGGAGCCCTGGCGATGCTTCTCGTGAGCGGCCTGATCGGCGCGGAATTTGGCGGCCTCATCGGCGTCGTGCTTGGCGAGTTCATGGAGGAGCGTCACGCGAAATATCTCCAGGAGCAACTTGACCATGGCGGTTTGTTGCTCTGGGTGCGAACGCGGAACGCTGCGCTGGAGGAAACCGCCAAGCGCATTCTCGCCAAACATTCCGGCCGCGACGTGCATGCGCATGACGTGCCTGCCGCGGCTGCATGAATGAGCGTTGAGGCGGCCGCGATCAGGCCGCTTTTTTCATCAGCTCGGCTTTACGCTTCGATAGCTTCACGCCCAGGGCGTCGAGGTCGACATCGCTCTTGCGCGCCTCGGGAAACATTTCCTGCTCTTCTTCCTGTACATGGTGCATGACATATTCGCCCAGCACCTTGATCTTTGCGTCGAACAGATGATCCTTCGGCGACATCGATCGGATCTCGGAGATCAGCTGTTTGGCGCTTGCGTGCTCAACTTCGGCTTCGTCGAGAAGCTCTTCGTCGTCGATGCTCTTGCGCAGCGCCGGATAGAAGATTTCCTCTTCGATCTTGGCGTGAACCGTCAGCGCGGCGCAAATTCTTCGGGCGAGCTCTTCCTTCTCGGTTTCCTTGTTGAGCTTTTCGTACTGTTTGAACCAGGTTTTCACCTCTCGGTGATCCTCCCTCAGGAGCTTGATGGCGTCCGCCGTCTTGGAGGCGCTGGCCGACGTCTTCGCGCCCGTTCGGGGCTTCGACCTTTTCGTGCTGCTGCCCGTGCTTGCCGTTGGCATTTTGGTTCTCCTTTGCGCGGTTGTGAACTTGGCTGTTCAGTCATGCGTGACCGCATCACGCATCCAGATCGACCGTCAGTTCTCTGGGCCAGTAACGAAGTTCGCCGCAGGCCGCGATGAACGCGTCCGCGTCCTTGACGGCCGCAAGTTGAATGCACGCTTCATCCAGCGCGTCCGCGACGCCGGCTTTCTCCAGCAGCGGCAACGCGCTCTCGGTGAAGCCGATAAACTTGCAGTGCGCGAAGGCGTCGCTTGCAAAATCGCGCGCGGCGGCATCGGCGACGAGATCGGCGGCGCCGGTCACCGACGCGACGATGGCGACGGCGTCGAACAGCACCGACGGTCCTCCGTCGATCTTTTGCGCGGCGGGCTGCATGGCGCCGTCGTCAAGCACCACGCCGCCGATGTGGGGCGCGACAATCTCGTAAACCGCGCCGATCTTTTCGACGGCCTCGATCAGCGCCTTCAACAGCTTCGCATCGGCGCCGTCCGTTATGAGAATCCCGAGCTTGCGCCCCGTGAAGGATTTGGGACGCGCCAAAATGCTCAACGGCGCGGAAGGGGGAAGCTCTTGCCGAGTCGGGCGCGCGGCCTTCGCCGGATCGGGCATTTCAAGCCGCAAGCCGTCAGCCACGCGCGTCGCGAGCGCAACGTCGATGTTTAAGAGATGCGACACGACGCGAGAGCGGATGTCCGGGCGCTCGCACTTGCTCAATTCAAACGTCAACGCGTCGCCGATATGTTTGCGTTCGATCGGCGTCTGGCTGATGAAGAATTGCCGCGCCTGGCTGTAGTGGTCGGCGAAGCTTTCGGAGCGACGTCTAGTCTTCGGCCCGGCGACTTCTTCCGGGAAGGACGTGAAGCCGCGCTCGGGGTTCTCGCGCGGTCCACCGAGCGCGCCCCAGCTGTTAGGCTCGTAATTGGCGCGGCCCTTGGGGTTCTTCATCGCCATATGCCCGTCCTGCTGGAAATGCGCCATTGGGCAGCGCGGCGCATTGACGGGAAGATGGGTGAAGTTCGGGCTGCCGAGCCGCTTCAACTGTGTGTCGAGGTAGGAGAAGTTGCGCCCTTGCAGCAGCGGATCATCGCTGAAATCGATGCCAGGAACGATGTTCTGCGTGCAGAAGGCGACCTGTTCGGTTTCCGCGAAGAAATTGTCGACGGTGCGGTCGAGCACGAGGCGCCCGACGACCTGCACGGGAATCTGCTCTTCGGGAATAATCTTGGTCGAGTCGAGAATGTCGAATTCGAATGTGTCCGCGAACTCTTCGTCAAAGAGCTGAAGGCCGAGCTCCCATTCCGGGAAATGTCCGCCCTTGATGGCGGCCCAAAGATCTCGCCGATGGAAATCGGGATCTGCGCCATTGATCTTGACGGCTTCATTCCAAAGCACCGATTGCAGACCGAGCTTCGGCTTCCAGTGAAACTTGACGAACGTCGACTTGCCTTCTGCGTTGACGAAACGGAAAGAATGAACCCCAAAGCCTTCCATGAAGCGGAAGGAGCGCGGAATGGCGCGATCGGACATGATCCACATGATCATGTGAAAGCTTTCCGGCGAGAGCGAAACGAAGTCCCAGAAGTTGTCGTGCGCCGTTTGCGCCTGGGGGAAGCCGCGATCAGGCTCAGGCTTCGCGGCATGGATCAAATCCGGAAACTTGATCGCATCCTGTATGAAGAACACCGGGATGTTATTGCCGACGAGATCCCAATTGCCTTCCTTGGTATAGAACTTCACCGCGAAGCCTCGCACGTCGCGGGCAAGGTCGAAGGATCCCTTGCTGCCGGCTACGGTAGAGAACCGCACAAACACCGGCGTCTGCTCGCCAACCCGCTGGAAAAGATCGGCGCGCGTGACGTCTGCGAGAGACTTCGTGAGTTCGAAATAGCCATGCACGCCGAATCCCCGCGCGTGAACGACGCGTTCCGGGATGCGCTCGTGGTCGAAATGGAAGATTTTCTCGCGGAAATGGAAATCTTCGATGAGGCTCGGACCGCGCGCGCCAATGCGAAGCGTGTTTTGGTCATCGGAAACCGGGATGCCCTGCTGCGTGGTGAGCGTCTCAACTTCGTCGTTCGCAGTCTGGTGCGTTTCACCGCCGTCGCCTTGCGGCTGCGCGTAAGACATCTCAGTCTCGGCCGCCAGAATATCGGGTTGCGCGATTTGACTCTTTCCAGCGTCCACCATGGGCGATTTGACCGGATTGCGCTTTGGGCCCATCAGAAAAACTCCAAAAAAAACCGCGGCGAAACGCGAGCGTCCCGTGAGCGAAACCTCGGGCGATCTGACTTGTTCCCCAGGCAGGAAAATTCTCTCGAAGCCAAGAGAAGCCCAACTGCAACGTGCGACGCGACGTCATCTCTTGGCGACGCCGCGAGCGCGCGGGATGGCCGATGCAGCGGCAGCGCGTTCGATCTTGTTCGGAACTGTGCGCCGTGCAACTATTCGCGCGCCCAGGTGGGGCGGAAGTCATGGAATTTCGGCAAGTTACATCAGGGTGCTCGAGGTGGCGTGGGCGACGAAAGTCTACAGGGCGTCGAAAAGAATAGAAGGCGCGCCCTCCTGGATTATTGCTTT
>JALHNR010000341.1 GCA_022843525.1 Methylocystis sp.
ATGGCGGCGAAAATCTCATCGTCTGACAGGTTGGGATCATCGAGTCTCATTTCTTCATAGGGCGTCCCGCGCTTGCGCAGGACATCGCGCACATTCTTGCCCATGCGACGCAGAAGCTCCTTCAAGGCCGTCCGATCGGGCGGGTTTTTGAGATATTCGATCACTTGCGGCTCGTAGCCGGCTTCCTTTAGAGCGGCGAGCACTTTGCGCGAGGTGCCGCAGGCCGGATTATGGTAGATTTTGACTTCCATGTGGACTTCCGTTCAGACGATGTGCGACTGTTCATTACCCGTTCGTAAGGCTGGCGAAAATGCGCATTTGGCCTTATGGCCATAGATGCGCCGACTTGGTGTGACAGATAGCGTGAAGGATGCGCCGATTTGGCGCCGAGGCGCTCAAGCGCCGCTCGCTGAGGATCTCGAATGACCCGCACCTATTTCGGCACCGACGGCATTCGCGGCCTCGCCAACGAGAAGATCACGCCGGAGCTCGCGCTCAAGGTTGGGCAGGCGGCAGGGCTGATCTTTCATCGCGGCGAAGGTCGGCATCGCGTCGTCATCGGCAAGGACACGCGGCTCTCAGGCTATATGATCGAATATGCGCTTGTCGCCGGCTTCACATCCGTCGGCATGGATCCGCTATTGCTGGGACCAATGCCGACGCCCGCGGTCGCCATGCTGACGCGGTCAATGCGCGCCGACGTTGGCGTCATGATTTCCGCCTCTCACAATTCTTTTGAGGACAACGGCATCAAGCTGTTTGGACCGGACGGCCACAAGCTTTCCGACGAGATCGAACACGATATCGAGCGCCTCATCGACGGCGATGTTTTGCGCAAGCGTGCAGGTCCGAGAGATCTCGGACGCGCCCGCCGCATCGACGACGTGCGCGCGCGCTATATCGAGTTCGCCAAGCGCACGCTGCCGCGCAATATGAGCTTGGAAGGTTTGCGCCTCGTCGTCGATTGCGCGAATGGCGCGGCTTACAAAGTCGCGCCCGAGGCGCTGTGGGAGCTTGGCGCCGAAGTGATCGCGATCGGCGTCGAACCCGACGGGTTCAACATCAATCATCGCGTGGGCTCCACTGCGCCGCAGGCGCTACGTGACAAGGTGCGCGAGCTGCGCGCCGACGTTGGCATCGCGCTCGACGGCGACGCCGACCGCGTCATCATGGTCGACGAAAATGGGCGCCTGATCGACGGCGATCAGCTGATGGCGGTTATCGCCGAAAGCTGGCGCGATCAGGGGCTGCTGTCCAAGCCCGGTCTGGTCGCGACAATCATGTCCAATCTTGGATTGGAGCGCCATCTGAATTCGATCGGGCTCACGCTTGAGCGAACGCCCGTCGGCGACCGTTATGTAATCGAGCGCATGCGCGAGGCCGGCTACAACATCGGCGGCGAACAGTCGGGCCATGTCATTCTCTCTGACTATTGCACCACAGGCGACGGGCTCGTGACAGCGATGCAGGCGCTCGCAGAGGTGAAGCGTCAGGATCGTCCGGTGAGCGAAGTCTGCCATCGGTTCGAACCGCTGCCCCAAGTATTGGAGAATGTGCGCGCCCATCGTCGTGAATTGGAGCGCACGGCGGTGGTGTCCGCAATTGACGATGCGCGGGCGCGACTCGGCGGCTCCGGCAGAATCGTTGTTCGCCCCTCCGGCACGGAACCCGTGATCCGCGTCATGGGCGAAGGCGACGACCGCGAACTGGTCGAATCTCTCGTCGCCGGGATCTGCAGCGTTTTGAAGGAATCCGCCGAGGCGGCCTGAGTTCGCCTAAGGCGATCGGCCACGGAGGTCGCGGCGTGCGATGCGGATACGCTTTGCATGAGCGCTGTTGGTTAAGAAATAGGGTTAACCTTCTCTTAACCGCTATCGCTCATGCTTTCTTTTCGGCGCTGCGCCATTCAAAAGCAATGTCGCGCGCGAAAATAGGAGCACATCATGCGCCGCTCCATCGCCTTCCTGTCGTTCGTCTTGATTGCTGGCGCCGTGAACGCGCGCGCCGAAAATCTGCCGCCGCCACCGCCTCTTGATGTCAGCGGCTGGTATCTTCGGGGCAATGTCGACGCGCCCGAGCAATTAACGGAAGGGCAATCGCGGCTCGAGCCCAACCTTCTCGCCGACCTGGCGAATGGCCCCGCGCGACCCACGCATTATTCAATGAGCGAGATGCGCTAGCTTTCAAACTTCGCAAGCCAGAACAATTTCATATTCAGCAATGCGCCGGGCCGACCGTTCTGCGCGCGTATTGAAGCGCCTTAAGCGACCATGGCGATGAGCGTTGCGCCTAATGCGCCGAGGATGACGACAAGCCACGGCGGCGTCCGCCAGAGCATGAGCAAGAGGAAAGCAAGAAGGCCTAGCCCGAAATCCGCTGGGCCAAGGATCGCGCTCGTCCAAACGGGGGTATAGAGCGCCCCGAGCAGAATTCCGACGACCGACGCGTTGATCCCCTTGAGCGCCGATTGCGCCGCCGCTCGATGACGCAAAGCGTCCCAAAAAGGCAGCGCGCCGACAACCAGAAGGAAAGACGGCAGGAAAATCGCGGTGAGACAGATCAGCCCGCCCGCCCAGCCGTTTGGCTCTGACGTCATCGCTGCGCCGAGATAGGCCGCGAAAGTGAATAGCGGGCCGGGAACAGCTTGCGCTGCGCCATAGCCGGCAAGAAATGCGTCACGGTCGATCCAGCCTGGAGATACGAAGGCCTGCTGCAGCAGCGGCAGCACGACATGCCCGCCGCCGAACACGAGCGACCCTGAGCGATAAAAGCCGCTGATAAGCTCGATCGTAGGATTGGGGATTGCGTTCGCCAGAATGGGCAACCCCAGAAGCAAAACGGCAAACAGCGCGAGCGAGGCGATGGCTATCGGCCGAGTAATGGGGATCGATAGAGGCGTCGTGGCTCCGTTGTTTTCCCCCGAGAGGAACAGCCAGCCAATGACGCCTCCCGCCGCAATCGCCCCTATCTGACCGCTGGCGGTTGGGACCGCCAACGTCAGCAGCGTCGCCGCCACGGCGATGGTCGCCCGGTCCCGATCCGGACAAAGGTTTCGCGCCATCCCCCACACTGCTTGCGCGACGACCGCGACAGCGACCACTTTGAGGCCGTGCAGCCAAGCGACCTGCGATAGGTCGCCGAGGCGACCGACTCCATAGGCGAAGCCGATCAACGCAAGCGCCGAAGGCATGGTGAAACCGATCCATGCCGCCAATCCGCCAGCAAGGCCGGCCCGCAACATGCCGATGATGATGCCGACCTGACTGCTCGCGGGGCCGGGAAGGAACTGGCAGAGCGCGACGATATCCGAGTAGGCGGCCTCATCGAGCCATTTGCGGCGCGTGACGAACTCAGCGTGGAAATAGCCAAGATGGGCGACCGGCCCGCCGAAGCTCGTCACGCCGAGGCGCAGAAAAACCCCAAGCACTTCCAGGAGGGAGCCACGCCCCTTGTTGAGCGTCGTTTCGCAATCCGCGCTCATAGCGAACTCTGCGCTTCAGAATTTCCATAGGCCGCGCCGAACAGCTGCTCACTCAGCGACCACCGTCGCGAAGCTCTGAGCGGCATAAATGGGGGCGCTGTTTTCTTGCTGGCTTTGGGCATTTACACGATGATGTTGGGGGCCGTTCGCGCCTCGCGTATCGTGCTGCTACACCACCGCGCGGACAGTTCAATGTTAGCGTGAGGATGAAATGAGACGCAAAGCGTGAGCATATCTCATCCATGTCCGACCTGACCGAGAACGTAGGAGATGCGCCTCAGACCAATACGCCTGAGATCAGCGTCTCCGAACTCGCGAACGCGCTGAAGCAGACGATCGAGGATCGCTTCGGGCGCGTGCGCGTGCGCGGCGAGATCTCCAACTATCGCGGCCCCCACGCCTCCGGCCACGCCTATTTCTGTCTCAAGGATCAGAATGCGCGTCTCGACGCGGTGATCTGGAGGTCGACGTTTCTGCGCCTGCGCACACGACCGCAGGAGGGACTGGAAGTCGTCGCGACCGGACGCATCACAACCTTCCCCGGCAAGTCCTCCTATCAGATCATCATCGAGTCGCTGGAGCCTGCCGGCGTCGGCGCGCTGATGGCGCTGCTCGACGCGCGCCGGAAGGCGCTCGCGGCCGAGGGCCTCTTCGACGAAGCGCGCAAGCGCCCCCTGCCCTTCTTGCCGCGCGTCGTCGGCGTGGTGACCTCGCCGACCGGCGCCGTCATCCGCGACATCCTGCACCGTCTCAACGACCGCTTCCCGCGCCGCGTGCTGGTCTGGCCTGTGCGGGTGCAGGGCGAGAGTTGCGCTGAGGAGGTCGCCGCGGGCATTCGCGGTTTCAATGCGCTGCCTGCCGGCGGGGCGATTCCCCGCCCCGACGTGCTGATCGTCGCCCGCGGCGGCGGCTCGCTCGAGGATCTGTGGGGCTTCAATGAGGAGGTCGTCGTTCGTGCGGCGGCGGAGAGCGCCATTCCGCTGATCTCGGCGATCGGCCATGAGACCGATACGACGCTCATCGATTTCGTCGCCGACCTTCGAGCGCCGACGCCGACGGGCGCGGCGGAGAAAGCCGTTCCGGTGCGCGTTGAGCTTTTCGAACATCTCGCCATCCGCACAAG
Source organism: Methylocystis sp. (assembly GCA_022843525.1). GTDB lineage: Bacteria > Pseudomonadota > Alphaproteobacteria > Rhizobiales > Beijerinckiaceae > Methylocystis. The sequence goes on from JALHNR010000341.1 coordinate 4,605, forward strand.
CCGGCTGGAGGGCGCGCGCCGCCGCGCCATGGAGCAGCGCCGCGTCCAGCTTTCAACCTACGCGCGCCTGCTCCCGGCTGGCGACGCCCTGCTCGCCAATCC
>JALHNR010000342.1 GCA_022843525.1 Methylocystis sp.
TGCTCGACAATTCCGCGCGCCCCTCCGGCGCCCTCGTCTATGCGGGGCCGGAAGGCGCGCATCTGACCGACGAGCAATTCTCTCGGCTGAAGGAAGAGCTGGAGGAGAATTTCTCCGGCGCGACCAACGCCGGGCGGCCGCTGCTGCTCGAAGGCGGACTCGATTGGAAGGCCCTATCGCTCTCTCCGAAAGACATGGATTTCACCGAGTCGAAAGCCGGCGCCGCGCGCGAGATCGCGCTCGCCTTCGGCGTGCCGCCGCTGCTGCTGGGTCTTCCCGGCGACAATACGTTCAGCAATTACGCCGAGGCCAATCGCGCCTTCTGGCGCCAGACCGTGCTGCCGCTCGTCGCGCGCGTGCAGAAGAGTTTTCAGGCCTGGCTGCAGCCGGGCTTCGGTTCCTTTCGCTTCGACTATAACGCCGATCGTCTTGAAGCATTGGCAGGCGAACGAGCAAGCGAATGGGAGCGCGTCGGCAAGGCGGCGTTCCTCACGCTCGACGAGCAGCGCGAGGCGCTGGGCTATGCACCGGCGCCGAAGGAGGCGCTCTTCGCCAAACGCGATGCCGGGCTGGAGCGCCGCTACAGCCCGGATCAGCCGCGCGTCCCGGCGGGTATTTTCGGCGCTGGGCAATGGACGGGCGGCGGGGGCGGCGGCGATAGGAGCGAAAGCAACGATTCTGCCGACAGTTCAACCGTTGCGCCGATGTTTAGAACGGCACAAAATGAAAATCGTGATCGTTACGTCGTCAAACTGCCCGATGAAGAAGGTTACGGGCATACAATTGAGCGACACGTAGGCAAAAGCGATGATGAGTTGCTCGCAAGAATCGAAAACGAACGGCGCCGGACGACATTAGGGCCACTTGGAAGTATCGTAGAATATCAGCCAACTGTGGGGTCGTTCGATTCCACAGAATCGGCAAATGATTTCGTCAATCGCGTTCTGGAAGCCAACAAGGAGTTGGTGGATGCGGTCGCCGAGGGAAAAGCGCCGGTCGCAACGATCGATCGCACATTCGGATATCGGACCGGCAGGGAAGCTTATTTGGCGTCTGGAATTTCTACTCCTGTCATCCGACCGACATTTGCTGTGCGGGTTGTCATACACCGGGATTCAAAGGCGGAGAAAGGCTACAGCGTCCGAACCGCATTTCCGATAAACCCGCGATCGCGCAACTAGTCGAACGAAGGACATTGCGATGATTGTTCCTCAATCATTCTGGAATATGTGCGTTTGGTTCAACCGAGAATTGGAAGAAGACATCCCGCAAGGCTCAGACGACATCGATTACGCGATCAGCAATATTGATCAGCGAGAAAAGCAAGAGGTCCGAGATTTTCTCGCCCAGACCTTGACGAGCGACCTAAGCGACGAAGAACTGGAAGACATTTGGTTTCGTGGCGGCGCACTCGTTGGCTTTGTCGATCGACGACACTATCGAGTATATCTTGAAGAGATATGGCGACGGCTGAAAGCTGAAGGCTCTTCGTGAGGACAGCTCTATCGCTTTCGCCGAAAGACATGGACTTTAACGAGTCGAAAGTGGGCGCGGCGCGCGAGATCGCGCTCGCCTTCAGCGCGCCGCCTCTGCTGTTGGGTCTTCCCGGCGACAACACCTTCAGCAATTAAGCCGAGGCCAATCGCGCCTTCTGGCGGCAAACGGTGCTGCCACTCGTCGCGCGCGTCCAGAAGAGCTTTCAGGCTCGAAAGAAGCCATAATTCATGTCCGACATTCTGAACGCCATCTTGGAGCGCGGCGATCTTGCGCATCTGGCGCTGTTTCTGTGGGCCTGCGCCGCGACCGCGCAAGCCTATCTCGCCTTGCGCGAATTGGGCGAGGCGACGCGCCGCCTCGACGCTTTCGTGCGCGAACTCGCACGTTTCAATCGCCGTTGCAGGAGCGATCCATGAGTCAGAACAATTGGCTGCCGCATTTCTTTAAGCGTCCGCGCGCGCGCCATGCGCGCATGCGGGACGATCCTTCCGCCGTGTTCAAAACCTTCGTCGAACTGCTGGCGCAATTGCGCACCGAGGCCCGCGCGGCGAGCCATACGGCCATCAACGCCCAGGCGGAGAAGAGCTGATGGCGGCGCTGCAAAGAACTATGAGCGACCCCGAGATAAAGCGCGCCGAACTACCGCTGTTGCGGTCGAATGAAGCGGGCGCCTTCTCGGGCTACGCCAGCCTCTTCGGCGTCGTTGATTCCGGCGGCGACATGGTGATGACCGGCGCCTTCGCGCGTTCGCTGATCAAGCGCGGCGCGGGGGGCGTGAAAATGCTGTGGCAGCATCAGGCGGCCGAACCGATCGGAATGTGGTCCTCGATCGTCGAAGATTCGCGCGGCCTCAAAGTCGAAGGCCGTCTCGATCTTTCGGTGGCGCGGGCGCGCGAGGCGCTGTCGCTGATGCGCAAAGGCGCGATCGACGGCCTCTCCATCGGCTTTCGCACGCGTCGCGCCACGACGGACAAATCCAGCGGCGTGCGCCGCCTGCACGAAATCGATCTGTGGGAGATCTCCATCGTCACCTTTCCGATGCTGCCGCAGGCGCGCATTGGCGCGGTGAAGCAAAGTCGCAGTGACGCATCACGCATCGCGGCGCTCGGCGTAAGACTCGCGCGGCTAAAGGCGCAACATGCGGCGCTTGAATTTTCCAATGCGCTGCGCCGGCTGTCCGGACCGTCCTGACCAGCCACGCCGACCTATTGCACTGAACCGCGCTCTCGCCGTCGAGCGCAAAACCTTTCGAGACGGTCTTTCCCAAGCGCGCGAAGTTCATCCCGGCGGCTCCCGCCGCGGGGCGCCTTTCCACGCGCCGGCTCAAACACGAGGCTCTATACATGTCAGCAGTTGAAACGAAATCCGCCGGCGACGATATTCTCGCCGATCTCAATCGCGCCTTCAGCGCCTTCAAGGAGACGAACGACGAGCGTTTGACGCAGCTCGAGGGCCGCCTCGGCGCCGACGTCGTGACCGAAGAGAAGCTCGCGCGCATCGACCACGCGCTCGACGACACGAAGAGCCGGCTGGATCGCCTGGCGCTGGAAATGTCGCGGCCGCGTATTGGCGGCAAACTGGTCGACGATCACAGCGGGCGCGAGCACAAGAGCGCTTTCAATCACTACATGCGCTCCGGCGAAGCGAGCGGCCTCAAGGCCCTCGAAGCCAAGGCGCTGTCGCGCGGCTCGGGCCCTGACGGCGGCTATCTCGTGCCGCTTCCCACCGAGCGCGAAGTTCTGCGAAGACTCGCGAAGTTCTCGCCGATCCGCGCCATCTCCAGCGTGCGCGAAATCTCCGGCGCGTCGCTGCGCCGCGCCTTCTCAACGACGGGACCGGCCGCCGGCTGGGTCGCCGAAGCCGATCCGCGCCCGCAGACCAACAATCAGCAGCTCGCCGACATGACTTTCCCGGCGATGGAGCTTTACGCCATGCCGGCGGCGACGCAGGCGCTGCTCGACGATTCCGTCGTCGACATCGAGCAATGGATCGCCGAGGAGGTGCAAACCGCCTTCGCCGAACAGGAAGGCGCGGCCTTCATCAGCGGGGACGGCGTCAATAAGCCGAAGGGCTTTCTCTCCTATACAAGCGTCGCCGACGCGAGCTGGACCTGGGGCAATCTCGGCTATGTGGCGACGGGCGCCGCCGGCGCCTTCGCCGCGAGCGATCCTTCCGATGCGCTGGTCAATCTCGTCTATGCGCTGCGCGCCGGCTTTCGCCAGAACGGCAAATTCGTGATGGGTCGGCGCGCGCAGTCGCTCGTGCGACAGTTCAAGACGACGACCGGCGATTATATCTGGGCGCCGCCCGCAACCGCCGACGCCGGCGCTTCGCTGATGAACTTCCCCGTGATCGAAGCCGAGGACATGCCGGACCCCGCCGCGAATTCTCTCTCCATCGCCTTCGGCGATTTCGAGCGCGGCTATGTGGTGGTGGACCGCGTCGGCATTCGTGTGCTGCGTGATCCCTACTCCGCCAAGCCCTATGTCCTCTTCTACACGACGAAGCGCGTTGGCGGCGGCGTGCAGAATTTCGAAGCCATCAAGCTGTTGAAATTCGCCGCATCCTAAATGGCCCGCCCCATTGAGGCCGCGACGAGAAACGTCGCGGCCTTCCGCTCACCCCAACCTAGGAAGCGCGATGCGACCGATGCTCATCGGCGCGCCGGCGATCGAGCCCGTCTCGCTCGCCGACGCAAAATCATGGCTGCGTGAAGACGGCGTCGAAGAGGATGAATTGATCCAGGCGCTGATCGTCGCCGCGCGCATGACGCTCGAAGCCTATACGCGGCGCTTCTTCGTCACGCAAAGCTGGCGTCTCATGTTCGACTGCTGGCCCACTTCGGTCGCCTCGAACGCGACGCTCCGCATTCCCTTCGCGCCATTTCAGTCTGTGACGGCGATCCGCGTGTTCGACGCAAGCGACGCGCCGCTGACGCTCAATGCCACGACATATCGCGCGCCATCTTCGAAAGAGGGTGGCCGCATCAGCTTCACGTCCGCGCCGCCGGCGCCTGGACGCGCGAGCGATGGAATCGAGATCGACTTTGACGTCGGCTATGGCGCGCTCGCGAGCGATGCGCCGCAGCCGCTGCGCCACGCCATCCTGACGCTTGTCGCGCATTGGCGTGAACATCGCGGCGATAGCGGCGACGACGCTCTGCCCAAAGCCGTCGCGCAGCT
>JALHNR010000343.1 GCA_022843525.1 Methylocystis sp.
CGACGCGGCGCTGCCGCACAAGGACGCCTTTGCGGAGGTTCCATGCCGGATATAATTCGCAACGGCGTGACGATAGACGACAATTTCGCCGAAGCCTTCCCCATGAGCGGGACGGGCATTCTGATCACCGCGCCGAACGCCAAATGGGCGCGGCAGGCGGCGCTGACGATGACGGGCTTCGCCACATCGGTGATCGGCTGCGGCTGCGAGGCCGGAATTGATCGCGAAGTGCCGCCCGAAGAAACGCCGGACGGACGTCCAGGCGTTCGCGCGCTGCTCTTCGCCATGTCGTCGAAAGACGCGGAGAAGCAGCTCGTCAACCGACTCGGCCAATGCGTGCTGACCTGTCCGGGCTCCGCTGTCTATTCGACGGTCGCCGGCGAATTCGAGATCAAGGTCGGCGACGCGGTGCGCCAGTTCGGCGACAAGTGGCAAATGTCCAAGGTCGTCGACGACCGGCGCTACTGGCGCGTGCCGGTCATGGACGGCGAGTTCTTCTGTGAAGGCAAGGTCGGCCTGACGAAGAAATCCGTGGGCGGCGGCAATCTTTTGATCATGGGCGCGGACTGGGACAAGACCATGCGCGCGACCGAGGCCGCCGTCTCGGCGATCGACGGCGTCGCCGACGCCATTGCGCCGTTCCCTGGCGGCATCGTGCGCTCAGGCTCAAAGGTCGGTTCGAAATACAAGGGCATGAGCGCCTCGACCAATGACGCTTATTGCCCGACGCTGCGCGGCGTCACCAAAAGCGAGCTCGACGCGGATATCGGCTGCGTGCTCGAAATCGTCATCGACGGCTTGACCGACAACGCCGTGCGCGAGGCGATGCGCGCGGGGCTTCACGCCATCATCGAGATGGGACCGGAGCAGGGCGCCAAGCGCGTCGGCGCCGGCAATTACGGCGGCAAGCTCGGGCCGTTTCATTATCATCTGAAGGAATTGCTGCCGTGAAGCCCTTTACCTTCACGCTTCGCCAGGAGCCGCCGCAGCGCGTCGATCTTTCGGCGCTGACGCCCGACCGGCTGGCGGGAAAATCCGTCGCGCAGATCGAAGCGATCGAGATCGGCGTGACGCGCATTTCGACGAAAGTCGGAGACCTCTTCAAACTCTCGGAAGGCGAACTGAAGACTGTTCGCTATGAGGGCGGCTCAGCGCGCTTCGATCTTCTCGGCGCGAAGCTTCTGACTGGCTTTGAAATTCATGTCGAAGGCGACGTCGGCGCGCAGTGCGGCCGTCTGGCCAAGGGCGGCAGGATCACCGTCGACGGCAACGCCGGCCCGCATGCCGCCTCGGGCAACCTCGGCGCCGAGTTGGAGATCAAGGGCGACGTCGGCGATTTTCTCGCTGGTCCGCTCGCGGGCGAACTCGCCGGCATGGCCGGCGGACGCGTCATCGTGCGCGGCAAGGCGGGCGAACGCGCTGGCGACCGGCTGCGTCGCGGCATTCTCGTCATCGAGGGCGACGCCGGCGAAGATCTCGGCGCACGCATCATCGCCGGCACGATCCTCGTCATGGGCGAGGCCAGGGGACGCGTGGGCTATCTCAACAAACGCGGCTCGATTGCGCTCGCGCGCGGCGGCTGCTTCGGGCCAACCTATGTCGACTGCGGCGCGCATGAGCTGACGTTCGCACGGCTTTTTGCACGTTCTCTGAGGGATCATAGCGCCTCGGCCGCCGATCTCCTGTCGTGCAAGCTGCGCCGCTTTGGCGGCGACACGGCGGTCTATGGCAAGGGCGAGATATTGACCCCCGACTGACGGGCATTACCCTTGCTAAGAAGCGAAACGCCCTGGAGCGGGCGCTTAGCAAGGAGATTGCGATGAATTTCGTCGAACTCATCCTTACTGTCTGCACGCTGGCGCAGCCCGCCGCCTGCGACGAGCGCAAGCTCGTCCTCGAATCGACCACGGGCTCGACCAGCAATTGCATGATGCAGGCGATGCCATATATCGCTCAATGGTGCGGCGAACACCCGCAACTGACGGTTACCAAGTGGCGTTGCGCGCGGCCGGGAGCGGAAGGCGACAAGATCTGATCGAGGCCTGCGGGCGCGGTTGGTTCCATGGCGAATGAATCGAAAACACGATCGGCCGGCGCCCTTTGCGGCGCCATACGCGCTTCCCGACGAGAGCTTCGCTGAAGCCTTCCTCGGTTCGCGTCCGGATGCCGGGACGCGAAGGCATGTCGAGGAAACTGCGCTGAGGCTCGTGCGCGGCATTCGCGCACAACGTGATCCGCTCGGCGGCGTCGAAGACTTCCTTCACGAATTCTCCCTGTCGTCGCGGGAGGGCCTGGCGGTTATGGCGCTCGCCGAAGCGCTGCTGCGCGTCCCTGACGACGCGACGGCCGACCAACTCCTGGCTGATAAGCTCGCCGAGGGCGATTTCTCTCGTCACGAGACATCGAGCGACGCGCTGCTCGTTCAGGCCTGCGCCTTCGCGCTGGGACTTTCGGCGCGCATCGTCGACGTCACGGAGCCGCGCGGGCTCGTCGCCGACCTTGCCCGGCGTCTCGGCCTGCCAGCGCTGCGCGCCGCCGCGCGTCAGGCGATGCGGCTGATGGGCGCTCATTTCGTCTTTGGCGAAAGCATCGAAGCGGCGATCAGACGGGAGCAGGGACGGCGCGAGCGCTTCTCTTATGACATGCTTGGCGAGGGCGCGCGGACGGCGGAAGACGCCGAGCGCTATTTTACGGCCTACGCCCACGCCATTCGCGCCATCGGCGACTCGGCCGGGAGCTCCGGCCTTCCCATGCGTCCCGGAATTTCCATCAAACTTTCGGCGTTGCATCCGCGCTATGAGGCGATTTCGCGCGAACGCGTCTTGCGGGAATTGCCGCCGCGGCTGCTCGACCTGGCGCGCCTCGCCAAAGAGCGCGATCTCGTTTTCACCATCGATGCGGAGGAGGCGGATCGACTCGAACTTTCGCTGGACGTATTCGCACGCGTCGTCGCAGATCCGTCGCTTTCCGGCTGGGACGGATTCGGGCTCGCGGTGCAGGCCTATCTGAAGCGCGCGATGGCTGCGATCGACTATGTCGCCTCGCTCGCGGAAGCGAACCATCGTCGCTTCATGGTGCGTCTCGTCAAGGGCGCCTATTGGGACAGCGAAATCAAGCGCGCGCAGGAGCGCGGTCTTTCCGATTATCCCGTGTTCACGCGTAAGGCGATGACCGACCTCAATTTCGACGCCTGCGCGGCGCGGCTCTTCGATCAACCGCGTCTCTTCCCGCAAATCGCCACGCATAACGCGCGCAGCGTCGCCGCCGTCTTGACGATGGCGGGCGCGCGGCGCGACTTCGAATTTCAGCGCCTGCACGGGATGGGCGAGTCGCTCTATGAGTCGCTCGCGGAAATGAGCGACGCCGCCGTTCGAATCTATGCGCCGGTCGGTCCGCACCGCGATCTTCTCGCCTATCTCGTGCGGCGCTTGATCGAGAACGGCGCCAACTCCTCTTTCGTCGCGCGCGCCGCTGATCCCGAGACGCCGGAGAGCGCGCTCGTTGCGGACCCTTATGAAACGCTTGGCGCGCCAAATCGCGCGCGTCATCCGCGCCTTCCGTCGCCAAGCGAAATTTACCTGCCGCAACGCGCCAATTCGAAAGGCGTGGAGTTTGGCGACCGGCGTGCGCTTGCGGCGCTGATCGATGAGACGCGCGCGCCAGCTCCGCCGCCTGACGCGCGACCGAGCGTCGAATCGCGGGCTGCGGCGCGCCCGGTCCTATCGCCGATCGACGGCGCCGTGGTCGGTAGTGTCGTCGAAGCGGATGAAGCTGCGGCGCATGCTGCGATCGCGACGGCGGCGCGCGCTTTTCCAGAGTGGTCCCGGACTCCATTCGAGGCGCGGGCGCGGATAATCGAACGCGTGGCCGATCTCATTGAGGCGCGGCGCGGCCCATTGATCGCCTTGTTGCAAAGCGAGGGCGGCAAGACTCTCGACGATGCGCTCGCCGAAGTGCGCGAGGCGGCCGATCTTTGCCGCTACTACGCCGGTCAGGCGCGAATTCTCTGCGCCGACATGCCGCTGCCGGGCCCGACGGGCGAAGCCAATGTCCTGCGCCGGCATGGACGCGGCGTCTTTATCTGCATTTCGCCCTGGAATTTCCCGCTCGCGATTTTCATCGGCCAGGTTGCAGCGGCGCTGGTCGCGGGAAATTGCGTCGTCGCCAAGCCCGCCGAGCAGACGCCGCTCGTCGCCGCCATGGCGATCGAACTCCTGCGCGATTCCGGCGTTCCGAAGGATGTGCTGCAATTTGCGCCGGGCGATGGCGCGATCGGCGCCGCGCTCGTCGCCGATCCGCTGACCGCGGGCGTCGTCTTTACCGGCTCCGTCGAAGTTGCGCAGCGGATCAATCGCACGCTCGCCATGCGAGATGGCGCGATCGCGCCACTCATCGCCGAAACGGGCGGGATCAATGCGATGATTGTCGATTCGACGGCGCTGATCGAACAGGTCGTTGACGACGTCGTGACGTCTGCGTTCCGATCGGCAGGCCAGCGGTGCTCAGCCTTGCGGCTCTTGTGCCTGCAGGAGGAGATCGCGCCCGCCTGCCTCGAGACGCTGATTGGCGCTGCGCGCGAGTTGCGCGTGGGCGATCCGCGCGAGATCGGCGCGCATGTCGGCCCGGCGATTGACGCGGAGGCGAAGGACAAACTCGACGCCTATCTCTCGCGTC
>JALHNR010000344.1 GCA_022843525.1 Methylocystis sp.
CCGCGCCAATGGCGCCGGAGGCCAGCACGGAACTCCCCGCTGCGAGCAGCGCGAAACAGCTGACGATCATGAGGGGCGCGCCAAGCCGCTCCGCCAGATAGCCGGCGCCAATCGCCGCAACCGGCCGTGTCCAGAGCGAGGCGACGCCGACCCGCGCCGCGTCGACCTGATTAAGGCCCATGACCTGATTCGCGTACAGCGAAAAGTCGTCGATCGCCTTAAAGCCCACATAAGCGCATAGGATCACCGCAGCCTGCAGCCAGACGGATGGCATGCCGAACACGCGGGCGACGCCGCTTATCGACGCCGTCCCTTGCGCCGACGTTTTACGCTCCGGCAGCGCCAGCCAGATGGGCAAGGCGGCTCCGCAGGTCATGGCGGACAACAGCAGTATGATCCATCGCAAAGACTCGGTGCGCTGGGCGAGACTGGCCGTCTCGCTGTCTTCTGGCAGCAGTGTGGCGAATAGGACCACCATGATTGACGCCATGACCGCCGCCAGCGCGCCTCTGCCGCCTTCGAGCAATCCGAAAGCGCGGCTTTGGGAAAAATTGAGTCCCCACTCACGCGTGGCGCGAATCAACGGCGCCCAGAACAGAGCGATCGTGGTGATTCCCCAGTAGCCATATAAGATGGCCAGCGTCGAGGGGGACGGAATCACCATCATCACAAGGCCGCCGACCGCAGTGGACGTCAACGCGACAGCTAACATCGCGCGTGCGGAGAATCTGTCGGCGAGCGGGCCGCCGAACAAATACGCGGCCATTGCGACAACGCCATAAACCGAATAAGCGGCGCCGAGTTCGAGATTGGTGACGCCGAACACATCGAGAAGCGTCGGCCGGAACACGCGAGCCAAGACGAAAGGCAGCAGAAAGACGGATTCCCCGGCGACGATCAGCGCCGCGATCGCCAGGCCTCTATGGGCCGCCGGATGGGTGGGTTTTTGCGTCATCTTTCCTTGGTTGCGTGTGGGGCTCCGGCCATTTCGCGGCGGGGTGTATCGAGGCAGGCTCTGCGTATGAGTTGAGCCGTCACCCCCTCGATAATCCGGCTATTCGTCCGATCATAGGGTTTTCATCTCCGCGCTGGGATGTACATTAAGTCGTTGTCTTGGGCTGGAGCCAGCGCACATCGAGTTTTTTATCGCAGGCGCTCTGCTGCGAGCGTCCGGTGTGTGAGGGATCCATCTATCTAGCGAAGAAGGAGATAGGAATGCGTTCTCTTCTAATGGCGCTTGCGACAGTCGGACTCTTTGGTTTGTTGCTGAGCGCGTCGCCTGCGAGCGCGTCGCCAGCGAGCGGTCCAGCCATTCGCGATGCGGCGGCAGCCACTTCTTTCGTCGAGGAGGCGAGGTGCCGCGTGTGGCGACGGTGCTGGCGCGGCCCTTACGGCGGCCGTCGATGCCGCGTGTGGCGACGGTGCTGGTGAGGATGATTCATTGGCGCGCGCCCTAGGCGGTTCATTGCCGCTTCGCTTCGAGGCTGGGGCGCTCGCGTCTTCTTGATAGATGAGACGGCGCCGTAACTGCTGTGCGATGGTTCACGACGCGCTATGTGTACGATCGTAGCTTCTTGCCCGGGACCACATTCTCCAGAAGTTGATGGAAGAGGCCGTGGCAACATGTGTTGAGGCGCTGCAGTGAGTCACTGCAGCAAGCTCATGGCACATTGCGGGACGCGCGTCTCACCGAAAATCTTTTGCGGTCCGAGCCAAACGCGAGGTGGCGCCGTCGCGACGATTCGTCATGCGCCTTCTGATATGACGTCATCCTCTGTGCGCGTGTTGCGCGTCGCATGCCCCCCTTTTCTGCCCGCCTGCGACGCCAGCTGTCGATCGACTGAAAAACTGCGCTTCGCCGCGCTGACCGCAAGCCCGCCTTTGCGTCCCGCCGCCGACGCAAGATCGGGGTTTTTGGCGAAACTGCGATGTTCGCCTGGCACGCTCTTGCCGCCCTTGCGCGCAATCTCACGTTGCCGCTCCGGCGTCATTGACGCGAAACCCCTCCGGGACTTGGTGACCGCCGAAACCGTATCCATCAGTCGCGCTCCAATTGTGCAAAAACTCCTCCGCAACACCGAAGCCGCAGAGGCCGCTCAGCACCAGGCAAACGGCCGGCTTGTAACCTTTTCGAAAAGGCGGCTGAGCGATGTTCATTTTCGCTGAGACTAAGCCGCTGCCAAGCTGGTAATCTTACGTAGAAATCGGATTCTTCGACCCATCAGAGTCGATCAGTGTCCCAGGGCCGATTCGCGCCGCCTGTTGTTCCAGGCTTCATGAGTAAGAGTTGCCTTTGATGGTAAGACTTCGGTAACAAGTTGCTCTGGTCGGCGGACATTGCATCACGGAAACTCTTCCCTCCCAGCGCTATTTCGTTCGACGCACGCAGCGCGCATACCCAAATACAACACTGGCTGACCAAATATCCCTCGTTACGTAAGTCTACCAATTTTGCCTCGCGCGTGACCGTGCTCTTATGAAGCGGGTGTCGATCTCTCCAAGTAAATGCCGCCGCAAGAGCGGCAACAGCGCCTTGAGCAGAGCACGAAAACACGACGGGAGCGTGCAATGTTGTCGGTGTCGCGGCGTGGGGAGCAGTCGGGCGTTGGCCCGCGCGAAGTGGGTTTGACGCTTTCTCCGAAGCAGAAACAGTTGCTTGCAAGCTACCTGCTGAACCTGGGTAAGGGCGAATGGTTCGTATTCGAGATGATGGTCTCGGATCTTCAGGGACTTGTGGATATCGGCGCGCCGTCGCTTGCGGCAGACGTGTCCGTCGTCCTTAGTATTTTCATGCGGGACCGTCCGCACTTCGACGCCTATGTGCGGCGTAACCGCGCGCTCAAAGGCTTGTCCGGAAATCGATCGACGCGGCGGACGCTCGATTCGTTTTTTGCGGCGAACGGCGTGAGGCAAACTCAGCCTAAAATCCGCGCTCAGAGGGACAAACAAACTCTCGCGTGAGCTGTGCCGCGACCCATAGGCCCTGGCGCGTCTTGCCGCTAATCCAGAACAGCGAACCCCAACTGGCGAGCGGACGCGCCGCAAAAAGAATGGCGACGCGGGCGGAGCGCTGCTACGTTTGGGTTGAATCAGGCCAATAGGGTCGCTCCGGTGGATGATGCTGGTCCCAATGTATTCGGCGTTAGTCGTAAAGAGCTCGAACGCCTGAGAGCCATTAGCGGACTGGCTGCGACTTTCGCCCACAACATCAACCAGCCGCTGACGGCGGCGAGCGCCTATCTCAGGGCGGCGCAGCGCCTCACAGGCGGGCTTCCGAAGGAGTCGGTCGCGCCGATCGTTGGAGCGCTCGACAAGGCTGTCATGCAGATCATGCGCGCCGGGCAGGTCGTCCGCAGTCTAAGCGAGCTTGTTGCGCAGGGCGAGCCAGACAAGACGTTCGTTAGCGTTAATTCGCTGATTGAGGAGACGCTTTCCCTCTTCGACGCCGAGGCCGCCGAGGCCGGCGTCTCGATCAGCAAGCGGCTGACCAAAGACGACGATTGCATCGTCGCCGACCGCGGCCAGATCAGACATGTTCTGGCGAATCTTATACGAAACGCGATTGAAGCGATGCAGGATTTGCCGCGACGCGAGCTGGTGGTTTCCACACAGACGCAGGCGGCAAAGGCCATACGCGTTGAAGTTCAAGACACCGGCTGCGGACCTGGCGGACGGGACAACGCCGATCCGCTTGATCTTTTTGCAATGCGGAAAGAGGGTATGGGCATTGGGCTGTCGATTTCCCGCGCGATCGTCGAAGCGCACGATGGCCGGCTGTGGGCTAAGGTCAATCCCGAAGGCGGCGCTATATTCTCCTGTGATCTTCCGTTGCGAGGGCGAGAATCTAGCGGATGAACTCGGGAACGGTATTTGTCGTGGACGACGATGCGGCGGTGCGCGACGCCCTTCAGCTTCTTCTGGAATCTGAAGGATTCGCTGTTTCGAGTTTTCCGTCGGCGCCAGCCATGCTTTCGTCCATCGGGCCGGAGAGCGCGGGGTGCGTCATCGCCGACGTTCGTATGCCGGAGGTGAGCGGACTCGACCTGATTGTCGAGATGAAGAACCGAAATCTTCGTCTGCCGATCATTATCATCACCGGCCACGGCGACGTGCCTCTGGCCGTCGAGGCCATGAAGCGCGGCGCTGTCGATTTTCTCGAGAAGCCGTTCGATGACGATGCGCTCTTCGCAGCCGTCAAGCGGGCGCTATCAAAGCACGACGCCGTGCAGTCGCGTTATGCGGAAGAGCGGCAGATCTCCGAACGATTTGAGTCGTTGACCAAGCGGGAGCGCGAGATTCTCGAAAGGCTCGCGGAAGGCCGCTCGAACAAGGTCATTGCCCATGATCTCGGCATCAGCGTGCGCACGGTGGAAGCGCATCGCGCCAACGTCATGGCGAAAATGCGCGTCAAGAACCTCGCGGAGCTGGTCCGAATGTTTCTCAACGGTCGGAATATGAGCTTCGACGCGTAATTCGCCAAGCGTCGGTCGCGAGCGCCGTCGCCAATCATCCGTCACCGGTAAGTTGGGCGCGCTGAGGACGCCCTTGCCAAAATGCGCGCACTAAGTATTCAAGTGCAAACGCCGAGCGCAAGAGGAGCGAATTGGTCATGCGAGCGCCACTCTCTGCGGCAGACGCTGTCCAGCTGAACGAGTGCTCCGTAACAACGCCCT
>JALHNR010000345.1:0-409 GCA_022843525.1 Methylocystis sp.
CGGCCGGTGCTGCGCGCGCTTGAGCGCATCGTCACGGCCGGCGCGCGGCACAACGCGCCGGTGACGCTCTGCGGCGAGATGGGCGGCCGCCCGCTCGAGGCGCTGGCGCTGCTCGGCATCGGCTACCGCTCGCTGTCGATGGCGGCCTCCGCCATCGGTCCGGTCAAATCAATGATCCTCAATCTCAATCTCGAAGAGGCGCAGGTGTATCTCGCCTCGCTGCTCGCGTCCGACGACGGCAGCGCGTCGGTGCGCGAGCAATTGCGCGATTATGCGATCGCGCGCGGCGTGCCCTTGTAGCGAGCGCCCTTTTCTTCAAGCCGTCGCCCTCACCATTGCTCGGGAAGCCTCCTCCCCATGTTCGCTCAAGACAAGCTCGACCTCATTTTGCGCCGCTACGACGAGATCG
>JALHNR010000345.1:419-4644 GCA_022843525.1 Methylocystis sp.
GGACAGGCGTTCGTCGCGCTTTCGCGCGAACGCGCGACGCTCGACGCGGTCGTTGACAGGATTCGTGCCTATCGCGCGGCGCAAAAGGAATCCGACGATCTTTCCGCCATGCTCGCTGACGCCTCGCTCGACGCCGACATGCGGGGGCTGGCTGAAAGCGAGACGGAGGCCGCGCAGGAACGACTTGCTGCGGCGGAAAGCGCGCTGAAACTGGCGCTGCTGCCGAAGGACGAAGCAGACGAGAAAGGCGTCATTCTCGAAGTGCGGGCCGGCACGGGCGGCGACGAAGCGGCGCTGTTCGCCGGCGATCTCTTCCACGCCTATCAGAGATATGCGGCGCTCAAGGGCTGGCGGATGGAGATCGTGTCGGAAAGCCCCGGCCCGCTTGGCGGATTCAAGGAAATCGTCGCCGAGATCATCGGTCGCGGAGTCTATGGCCGGCTGAAATTCGAGTCCGGCGTGCATCGCGTCCAGCGCGTCCCGGAAACCGAGACGCAGGGTCGCATCCACACGTCGGCCGCGACAGTCGCGGTGCTGCCGCAGGCCGAGGACGTCGACGTCGACATCGACGAGAAGGATCTGCAGATCGATACGATGCGCGCGCAAGGCGCCGGCGGCCAGCACGTCAACAAGACCGAGTCGGCCATCCGCATCACCCATATTCCATCCGGCATCGTGGTGATGATGCAGGAGGAGCGCTCTCAACATCGCAACAGAGCCAAGGCGATGAACGTTCTTCGCTCGCGCCTCTACGACGCCGAACGCCAGCGCCTTGACAATGAACGTTCGGAGGATCGCAAGCAGCAGGTCGGTTCAGGCGATCGCTCCGAGCGAATCCGCACCTATAATTTTCCGCAGGGACGCGTCACCGATCACCGCATCAATCTCACGCTCTACAAGCTCGACCGCGTGATGGAAGGCGAGTTCGACGAGATCTTCGACGCGCTGACGACCGATCATCAGCAAAAACTCCTCTCGCAAAGCGAGGCGTAGACGCGCGCCGTCAAAATGACGTGCGCATGCGTCCTGTGCGCCGACGCACGAACGTCGGGACAGGCTCTCGCTAGAGTGCGGCTACTCGCCAAATGACGAGTGAGAACGCCGAGGAGAACCTCATGTCTACGTTGAAAAAGATCGTCTCTACGAGCCTCGCCGCCAGCGTCATGTTGGGGGCAGTCGCGAGCGCCACGCCGGCATTGGCCTGGTCCAAGTGGCATCATCACGGCTATGGCTGGGCGCCTTACGCCGTCGGCGGCGCGCTCGCATTGGGCGCAGTGGCGGCGGCCGCCGCGAGCGAGCCGGATTGCGATTACGTTCGCGAGCCGATCTACAGCCGCCGTGGCTATGTCATCGGCTATCGCGCCGTGCCGATGTGCTGACGCGGCCAATATCCAATCGTCAGAATTCCCATCGTCAGGAAGGGGCCGGCCCACGCCGGCCTTTTCATTTCAGGGCGCGCGCGGCTCACCAGCCGTAATCGAAATACTGACCGATTTCATTGTAGCGCTGCGGATCTTGCAGCGAGAAATCCTGCTGCTCCAGGAAGTAATTGTCGTTGGCGTAACGATTGGGCTGCAGATTTCCCTTCGCCGCGTCCGGCGCCGCGCCGTCGTCGAGCCAATCCTTGCCGGTCGTCAGATTATGCGGCAGAGGGATCGAAAAATCATCGCCCTGCGTCGCAGTGACCTGCCCCGTCGCAACGGGCGCGCGTTGTTTCGATTTCGCGAGAGCGTCGCTCGAAGCAAGCGCGCCAATCAACGCGAGGCCCAACGCCAGTTTCAAAGACTTACGCATTTTTTGAACTCCGTTTCGCGTCAAGCGGCCACTCTAGCCGGATCGCCCGGCGCATTGCTAGTGTCGGAAGTGGCGCACGCCAGTGAAAACCATGGCGAGACCCTGCGCGTCCGCCGCGGCGATCACGTCCTTATCATTCATGGAGCCGCCGGGCTGGATAACGGCCGTCACGCCTGCCTCCGCCGCCGCCAATAGTCCGTCCGCAAAGGGAAAGAAAGCGTCGGAAGCGACGACGGCGCCTTTCGCGAGACTTGTCGTTAACCCCGCCGCGCGCGCGGCCTCCTGCGCCTTGTGCGCGGCGGTGCGCGATGAGTCGACGCGTGACATTTGCCCGGCGCCAATTCCCACCGTGGCGGCGCCCTTCGCGTAGACGATGGCGTTCGACTTGACGTGCTTCACGACGCGGAAAGCGAATTTGAGATCCGCGAGCTCTTCGGCCGTCGGCTGGCGCTTCGTCACAACCTGCAGATTCATCTCGTCGACGACGGCGCGATCGCGCGATTGCGCAAGAAAGCCGCCCGAAACCGAGCGAAAGGTCAAGCCGGCCGCGCGCGCATCTGGAACGCCGCCGGTCAACAGCAGACGCAGATTCTTCTTGGCGCCGATGATGGCGATCGATTCTTCGTCGGCGTCGGGCGCGATGATCACCTCGGTGAAAATCTTGACGATCTCGCGCGCCGCTTCGGCGTCGAGCTTGCGATTAAGCGCGACGATGCCGCCGAAGGCGGACATCGGATCGCAGCGCAACGCCTTGGCGTAGGCTTCGACAAGAGTCGCGCCTTCGGCGACGCCGCAAGGATTGGCGTGTTTGACGATCACCACGGCCGCGGTCCGCGCCGGATCAAATTCCGCCACGCATTCGAACGCTGCGTCGGTATCATTGACGTTGTTGTACGAGAGCTGCTTGCCCTGAATCTGGCGCGCCGTGGCGACGCCCGGCCGCTTCTCGCCGGTGAGATAGAAGCCTGCGGATTGATGCGGGTTTTCGCCGTAGCGCATCGGCTCGGCGAGTCGTCCGCCGAAGGCGCGCAGCGGCGGCGAGGCTTCGCCGAGCTGCTGCGCGAGCCAATTGGAGATCGCGGCGTCATAGGCGGCGGTGCGCGCAAACGCCTTCTGCGCGAGCCGTCGACGCGTCGCGAGCCGCGTTGCGCCATTCGTCGCCGCGAGTTCCTCGATGAGCGCGGCGTAATCATCGGGATCGACGACGACGGCGACGTCGTCGTGATTCTTCGACGCGGCGCGGATCATCGCCGGCCCGCCGATATCGATGTTTTCGACGCATTCTTCGAACGGCGCGCCTTTCGCAAGCGCCGCCTCGAAGGGGTAGAGATTGACGACGAGCAGGTCGATCGGCCGGATGTCATGCGCAAGCATCGCCGCTTCATGTTCGGGATTCTC
This sequence comes from Methylocystis sp., assembly GCA_022843525.1. Taxonomy (GTDB): domain Bacteria; phylum Pseudomonadota; class Alphaproteobacteria; order Rhizobiales; family Beijerinckiaceae; genus Methylocystis. The sequence goes on from JALHNR010000345.1 coordinate 3,612, forward strand.
GCGGATCGCCAGAAGGCCGCCGTGCACCTTGGGGTGCAGAGTCTTCAGCCTTCCGTCCATCATCTCCGGAAACTGCGTGAGATCGGCCACGTCGCGAACTGCGAGACCCGCCTCGGCGAGCGCTTTGCGCGTGCCGCCGGTGGAGACAAGCTCCACGCCATGCGTCGCCAGAACGCGCGCGAACTCGACAAGGCCTGTTTTGTCGGAAACGGAAATCAGCGCGCGCGCCACGTGGCGCAAATCGACGGGCATTGCATACTCCTAACTGGCGCCGCGCTTATCACACCTTGCCGCCGGGAGGAACCTGCGCGCCTGCGCGCCGCCGGAAGCTCCAAGCGATCTCAGCGCCAGCGGCCGCCGCCCCTCGCACAATGATTTGCGCGCATTTGCGCGCGCCGCCGGGCGCGGCGAAAAAAATGCTGTCTTCGATTTCAGGCGTCAGGTCTTGCGCTTCAAAGATGAGGATTTCGCCATCGGCGAGCGTGAGTTCGATTGCGCCGTCGGCGTTCGGCGCGATGCGCACGCGCGGATGAATGTGAAAGCGCAGGGCGAAATCGCTCGCTTGCGGATGTTTTCCGCCGCGCTCCGCGCCGATGAGCCGATCGACGCCCAGGAGCGCGGCGCCATCGGCGGGAAGCGTCAGTTCGCGCTGATGGACAAGGCCGAAATCGCGCACATAGCCGTCATGCGACAAAACGAGCGTCGTCTCGCCGTCGAGACGGCGGCGCTCGATCGCCATATTGCGCGGGCCGCCGAGAACGCGCCCGGCGCGCCGGCGCGGCGCGCTCTGCGGCGCGATGCGGGCGCTGGAGCGATCGCCAACGACGAGCGTCGAATGCGCGGCGGTGGCGCGCGCCAGTTCACGGGCGTCGAGATGCGGCGCCGAGGGAGCGCCGCAATTGACGACGACCCGCTCGATCCCGAGCGAATATTCGAAAGACAGGCAACCGGCGTGGGCCGAGAGGGAAAATTCGAAAGGCGGCGGCCCGCCGGCGTCGACGAGGACGAGCGCGTCGCCGGCCTCCATCCGCTG
>JALHNR010000346.1 GCA_022843525.1 Methylocystis sp.
CGTTGAGCTGCGCGGCGGCGACAGCCGACGCCGGTGCGCGTCCGCTGCAACTCAGTATCGCGATGAGCATCAGCAGATGAAGCGCGCCAGAGCATCCCGCGCGCCTTTTTTCGAATCAAGATACGCTGTAGCGCGCGCTTTGCCCTAATGCGCCGCTGTGGACGGCGCGCTTGGCGCGCTTCCCGCATGAAATTCCACCCACGCGCCTGTGGCTAACACGCCGCATCCCAAGTGATCAGGAAGACTCAGATGACGAAATACTTTCCTCCAATCTCGAAATTATGCCAGGCGATGGGAACGACGCCCTCGGAATTGCAAGAGGACGGCAGGGTCATCGGCGTGCCGTCCAATCTGCTGCGCCACCTCATCAAATGCGCGCTGGCGAACGTAGAGGTCGACGCCGAGATTTACCGCGCGCAGAACGAGGATCTGCGAGGGCAAAGGCAGCCGAAGGCGCTCGAGACCCACTTCAAAGAGACCGGCTATTTCGAAGGGCGCATGCTGCCGACGCCTTTCGATCAAGACTATTACTGCCGGCGATACGAGGACGTGTTCAACGCGATTCGAAAGAAAAAGCTCGCCAGCGCGATACAGCATTACTACGACCAGGGAATCGATGAATTCCGGGCCCCCCGGCGCGATTTGGAGCAGCCGATCGCCGAATGGGCGAAAGTGCTCGAATTGGCCGAAAAGGCGCCTTCCGCCTAGCCTGTTGGGGCAAGGCATTGAACGGAATGCCGCCGAAATAATCCTGTGACTGCATAGGGGTTAACATGCAGCGATATCTCCTTTGCCGGCATTTTGTCGCACTTGGGACCCAATCTCGCCGCGTATTCATGGGATGTCCCTTTGGACACGCCAATCGCGCGAGGCGCGAGGGATCCTTTCCCGCTCTGCAAAAGTGCTGACAGATTCCGACTTGAAGCAGTCGCCGACAGCGTCCGGCGGCGACGACGAACCGCGGTCTAAATTCAATGATTCGATTATTCTCAAGGATGTTGGGCAATAAATTTGGGATGAGCTCGGAGGAGCTTCGTCGCTTTCGCTTGCTCTTTGATCCTGAATACTATCTCTATACGCAACCGGATGTTCGTCAGGCCAACACCTCCCCAGAAGAACATTATTGTAATTTTGGCTGGTTGGAGGGACGCAATCCGAGCGAGCATTTCAACACCATCTGGTATTTGCACAGCTACGAAGACGCCATCAAAAGCGGAGCTAACCCGCTGATACATTATGCGCGCGAAGGCTATCTTGACGACCGGCCGACAGCGCCGGACGCAGCGCTCGGAACCAGCTGGATGAATGAGGCGGCGGAGAATGACCGCCTCTCCGATCAGATGCGCGTGTTTCTCCGCAGCTATGACGAAATCCAGAGGTCCGGACTGTTCGAACCGGGATTCTACCGAGAGCGATACGCCATCGAACGAGGCGATCTCATCGAACATTATCTACGACACGGGCGCCGTGACGGGTACAATCCCAGCCGTTTCTTTGACACGGCGTGGTATCTCGAACGCTATGACGACGTGCGAAGCAGCGGCGCCGATCCATTCCTGCACTTCCTGCAAAATGGCGTTTACGAAGGACGCAGCGGCGGACCCGACGACCAACGTGCGAGCGAAGCCGGAAAATCCCCCCAGCCTGAACTCGAACCGGCGGCGCCGCCGTCACCGCCCGAACATTCGGCGATCGCCGGACTAACGCCTGCCGAGATGCTGCGGCTTGCCGAAGGTTTCGACGAGACCTATTACCGGCGACAGAATCCGCAATTAGATTTTTCCGCGATTTCACCCATCGGGCATTACGCGGCCTTTGGATGGCGTGAAGGGCTCGATCCGTCGGCAGACTTCTCAACAAAGGGCTATCTTCACTACAATCCAGACGTGGAAAGCTCCGGAATGAATCCGTTGCTTCACTATGTCTTGAGGGGCCGCGAAGAAAATCGCGTCTGTCGGCGGTTCCAGCGTAAACCCCGACCCGGCGACGGCGCTTCGGAATGGCGCGGCTATGGTGAAGTCTGGGCGCGCGGCCAAACACTCGAAAGTCGAGAGCCCGACGTCGAGGGTCTCAGTTTCCTTTGCGCATTGAAGGGACTTCTTCTTGAAGAGGTGGTCGCCCAACTCGACTTCGGAACGCCGAATCCGGAAGACGTCCGTGTATCCATCATCATCCCCTGCCTGAATGAAGAACTCGTCACGGTGGAATGTCTGCAGTCGATCGCCCAGGCGATGCCGCAGTCGTTCGCCCTGGAAGTCATCGTCGCGGATAACGCGTCCGAAGACCCGGCCTTCGCCGCAATCGGCAAGAACCCGACGATTAAGCACCTCCGCTTCGAAAAAAACCTGGGCTTCGGACCTGCCTGCAACGCGGCCGCCGCGCAAGCGCGTGGTCAGTATCTTTTCTTTCTGAACAATGACGCGCAAATTTCGCCGGGGTGCCTTGAAACGCTGGTGGAAGCCGCGGCGGCTCCCTCTGTCGGTATGGTCGGACCAAAGCTTCTATGCTTTGACGGCTCGCTGCAGGAAGCCGGCTCTCTGCTGAATCGTGACGGCACCGGCAGTCTCGTCGGCTTTGGGTTTGACCCTCGCGTGCCCCGCTTTAACTATCCCCGACGCGTCGAGCACGTTTCCGGGGCGGCGATTCTGATCCGGCGGGCCTTGTTCGAAGACCTGGGCGGATTCGATGATGTTTACGCGCCAGCCTATTGCGAAGACGCTGATCTGAGCTTCAAGGTCCAGTCAAAGGGGCTTTCGATCCTTTACGAGCCGAGCGCCGTCGTCGCGCATCACCTCAGCAAAACGTCGGACGCAACCTCCGCCAAAGCCGTATCGAAGCGACAGCGCATCTCGCGCAATCGTCAGACATTTCTGGGACGGTGGGCGGAACGCTTGGCGACCCATAATCTGCGCACCATTGCTCTCTACCTTCCGCAATACCACCCCATCCCCGAAAACGATTTATGGTGGGGGAAGGGCTTCACCGAATGGACCAACATCACCAAGACCGAGCCGAACTACGTCGGTCATAACCAACCCCGCTTCCCGGCCGACCTTGGCTATTACGATCTGCGCGTCCCGAATGTGCTCGAGCAACAAGCCGAACTCGCGCGCCGCTACGGGGTTTCCGGATTCTGCTATTATTATTATTGGTTCGACGGCAAGAGGCTGCTCGAACACCCGCTCGAGCGCATGCTGGAAACTGGCAAGCCCGATTTTCCTTTTTGCCTCTGCTGGGCGAATGAGAATTGGACGCGACGCTGGGATGGCCAAGAGAATGATGTCCTGCTCGGCCAGTCATATTCAGAGGACGCCGCGCTCGACATCATCAAGGATTTCGAGCGCTATTTTCGAAGCGAGCGCTATATCCGGGTGAATGGCAAACCGCTGGTGCTGATTTATCGCATCAAGGAGTTGCCCAATCCGACGCGGGCGATGACCATTTGGCGCAATCATTGCCGCGCTGTCGGTATTGGCGAGATCTGCATCGCCATGGTCGAGTCGTTTGAATTATCAGCGGCGCCTGAAGACCCGAAGCTCTACGGCTGCGACATCACCGTCGAATTTCCCGCCCACGGCATGGTTCATGACGAGAAGCAGGATGTCGAAAAGCTCAATTTCGACTGGACGGGCGCCGTTCATGACTATCGTGAATTGGCTGGGGCTTTTATGCGTCGGGTCGAGGCCGGATTTCCACGCATTCGTTCCGTGCTCGTTGGATGGGATAACACGCCCCGCCACCCGACGCGCAGCTTGATTCTCGAACATGCGACTCCAGGCGCCTTCCAGGCGTGGCTGGAGTGGACATACCAGAGGACGCTGGAGCAGAACTACGGCGAGGAACGAATCGTCTTCATCAATGCCTGGAATGAGTGGTGCGAAGGCAGCTATCTGGAGCCGGATCGCCACTACGGGCACGCCTATTTGCAAGCGGTGCGCAACGCGCTGGATTCCATAGAATCGGGGGGGAACGCGTTTGTCGTATAGAATCGATTACGCTAGACGTCGCGATCTGCGTGTACGTGTGGTCGGGCACCCGTTTGCCCCCATTGGCATGGGCGAACATGTTCGTTCTGCTTGGCGCTCGCTTCACGAAGTCGGTGTGGAGGCGAGAATCGTCGACGTCTATGGTCCACAGGGGCAGCCCGATCCGGAACTCATTGCTCAATGTAGCTCCGCTATTACGCCGTTGCTCGGTGACGGCGTAAATATCTATTGCATCAACGGTGACGAAATCGAACAGGCGCTGAGCGTGCTGCCAAATCCGATGACGCCCGGTAGCAAAAACATCATTTATCCATTGTGGGAGCTCGAGCGGTATCCAGAGGAATGGGCCAAACAACTGATGCGGTTCGACGAAGTTTGGGCGCCTTCCGCCTTTATCCGAGACTCGATCGCAAAAGCGGTGAGCATCCCTGTCGTGCACATGCCCCTCGCGAGCGAGGTTAAACGCCGCGCGCTGCGGTCTAGGCGTCATTTTGGGATTCGCGAAAGCGCCTACGCCTTCTTCTTTTCCTTCGATTTCCTTTCTTATGTCGAACGCAAGAACCCTTTTGCGCTGATAGAAGCGTTTAGCGCGCTGATTAAAGAACGACCTTATGGCGATGTCGCGCTCGTCATCAA
>JALHNR010000347.1 GCA_022843525.1 Methylocystis sp.
TCTCTCTTCGCTCGCGTCGCGCCTCAAGGCGCGAACGCTTCCTCTAGGAACAATCTCAGCTGTGCGAGGTGCCGGGACATGGTGCCCGTGGCCGTAGACGCCGAAGCGGCGCGTCCAACGTAGCGGGCCCGCTTCGACTTGCCGCCGATCTGCGTCAGCACCCATTCGAGATAGGAGTCGACGAAGGACCAGGCGCCCATGTTCTTGGGCTCTTCCTGGCACCACACGACGTCGGCCTCCTTGAAACGCCCGAGCGCCGCGACGAGGCCCTTGAGCGGAAAAGGATAGAGCTGCTCGACCCGCAGCAGATACACGTCGTCGACGCCGCGCTTCTCGCGTTCGTCCAGGAGATCGTAATAGACCTTGCCCGAACACAAAATGACGCGACGAATGTTTTCGTCGGCTTTGAGGACGAACGTCTCCGTCGGCGCCGTTTCCGCGTCGTCGAGGAGCAGCCGCTGAAAGCTCGAGGCCATGCCCATCTCACCGAGCCGCGAGACGGCGCGCTTATGGCGCAGCAGCGATTTCGGGGTCATCAGCACCAGCGGCTTGCGGAAGCTTCTGTGCAGCTGACGGCGAAGGATATGGAAGTAGTTCGCGGGCGTCGTGCAATTGGCCACCTGCATATTGTCTTCGGCGCACAGCTGCAGATAGCGCTCAAGCCGCGCGGAGGAATGTTCCGGACCCTGGCCTTCGTAGCCATGCGGCAGAAGGCAGACGAGTCCCGACATGCGCAGCCACTTGCGCTCGGCCGATGAAATGAACTGGTCGAAGACGACCTGCGCGCCATTGGCGAAATCGCCGAATTGCGCTTCCCACAACACCAGCGCGTCGGGCTCGGCGAGCGAATAGCCATATTCGAAGCCGAGCACCGCCTCTTCAGAAAGCATCGAGTTGACGACTTCGTAGCGGCCCTGGCCTTCGGCGATGTGATTGAAGGGCAGATAACGCGCTTCATTCTCCTGATCGATGAGCACGCTGTGACGTTGCGAAAAGGTGCCGCGCTCGCTGTCCTGTCCGGAGAGCCGCACATTGTAGCCTTCATAGAGCAGCGAACTGATCGCCAGCGCTTCGGCCGTCGCCCAGTCGATCGGCCCGCCATGTTCGATGGCCGCCTTCCGATTGTCGAGAAAACGCTGGATCGTGCGGTGCGCGTGAAAATCGGGCGGCGTCGAGGTGATCTCGGCGCCGATGTGCTGCAGCGTCTCGAGCGCCACGCCGGTCTGTCCGCGCCGCTCGTTCTCCGAGAGTTGCCAGCCTGATTTTTTTCCCGCCCAGCGGCCGTCGAGCCAATCCGCCTTGTTGGGCTTGTAGCTCTGGCCCGCTTCGAACTCTTCGTTGAGCCGCGTGCGCCAGTCTTCCTTCATGCGATCGACATCTTCGCGAGTCGTCACCCCTTCCGCGATCAGACGGTCCGCATAGATATCGAGCGCCGTGCGGTGCGCCCGGATTTTCTTATACATCAGCGGCTGGGTGAATCCCGGCTCGTCGCCCTCATTATGGCCGAAGCGGCGATAGCACCACATGTCGATGACGACGGGCTTTTGGAACTGCTGACGGAATTCGGCGGCGACGCGGGCGGCGAAGACGACGGCCTCCGGGTCATCGCCGTTCACGTGAAGAATCGGCGCCTCGACCATCTTCGCGACATCGGACGGATAGGGCGAAGACCGTGAGTAGCGCGGATAAGTGGTGAAGCCGATCTGATTGTTAATGATGAAGTGGATCGAGCCGCCGGTGCGATGCCCCTTCAATCCGGAAAGGCCGAAGCATTCCGCGACGACGCCCTGGCCGGCGAAGGCCGCGTCGCCGTGGATGAGGAGCGGCATCACCGAGCGGCGGTCGCCGTCGGCGCAATGATGCTGATCCTGCTTGGCGCGCACCTTGCCGAGCACGACCGGATCGACGATCTCGAGATGCGACGGATTGGCGGTGAGCGAGAGATGCACCTTGTTGTCGTCGAACACGCGATCCGACGACGCGCCGAGGTGATATTTGACGTCGCCGGAGCCTTCGACTTCATCCGGCAGGAAGGAGCCGCCCTTGAATTCGTGAAACAGCGCCCGGTGGGGCTTGGCCATCACTTGCGAAAGCAAGTTGAGACGGCCGCGGTGGGCCATGCCGAGAACGATTTCCTGGACGCCAAGCGCGCCGCCGCGCTTGATGATCTGCTCCAGCGCCGGAACAATGGATTCGGCGCCGTCGAGACCGAAGCGCTTCGTGCCGGTGTATTTGACGTCGAGGAACTTCTCGAAACCTTCCGCCTCGACGAGCTTGTTGAGAATGGCGCGTTTGCCTTCCTGCGTGAAGACGATCTCTTTCTTGGGTCCTTCGATGCGCGCCTGCAGCCAGGCTTTCTCCTCCGGATTGGAGATATGCATGAATTCGAAGCCGATCGTCCCGCAATAGGTGCGGCGCAGGATCGTGACCATTTCAAAAAGCGTGGCGTATCGCATCCCCAACACGCCATCGAGGAAGATTTTGCGCTCGTAGTCCTCGTCGGTGAACCCGTAGGTCTGCGGATTGAGCTCGCCGTGATCGTAGCGCTGCTCCAGTCCGAGCGGATCGAGATTGGCGTGCAGATGGCCACGCATGCGATAGGCGCGGATCATCATCAGGGCGCGGACGGAGTCGCGCGTCGCCCGCAACACGTCCTCGCCGCCGGGCGTCGGCGCGGCGACGGGAGCCACTGGCGATTTAACAGGCGCCGGCGCCTCGCCGACGATCGCGCTCACCCATTCGCCGTTCGGCTGCGGCCAGTCGCGCCGCGCCCAGCTCGGGCCGTCGGCGACGGCCTTCTCCTGCGGTCTGACGCCCATCTCGGTGAAGAAATTGCGCCAGTCGGCGCTGACCGAGGAGGGATCAGCCTCGTAGGACGCCAACAGGCTCTCCAGATAGCCGGCGTTCGCGCCCTGCAGAAAGGATGTCGAAGCAAGAAAATCATTTTGCGGCGAGCGCGCGCCCACCGGCGCGGCGGGTCCGGCGCCGCCATTGGTTTCAAAACGCGCCATCTCAATCTTTCCCAAAAGCGCCGGCGCTCAAAGCCTCCGACGACTTTCGAAGCGATGAGCGGGCCAGCGCTAGCCCTTCAGCGCTTCGACCAAAGTCTTTCCCAGCCTCGCAGGCGAGGGCGACACTTTGATGCCCGCCGACTCCATGGCTGCGATTTTACTTTCGGCGTCGCCTTTGCCGCCCGAGACGATCGCGCCCGCATGGCCCATACGGCGGCCGGGAGGCGCGGTGCGGCCCGCGATGAATCCGACCATTGGCTTCTTGCGGCCGCGCTTAGCCTCGTCTTTCAAGAATTGGGCCGCGTCTTCCTCCGCCGCCCCGCCGATCTCGCCGATCATGATGATGGACTTAGTTGCCTCGTCTGCGAGAAACAACTCCAGCACTTCGATAAAATCCGTGCCTTTGACGGGATCGCCGCCGATGCCGACGGCCGTCGTCTGACCTAAGCCTTCACGCGTCGTCTGGAACACCGCCTCATAGGTGAGCGTGCCGGAGCGCGACACGACGCCGACCGAGCCGGGCGAGAAAATATTGCCGGGCATGATGCCGATCTTGCTCTCGCCGGCGGTGACGACGCCCGGGCAGTTGGGGCCGATGAGCCGGGACTTGGAGCCGCAAAGCGCGCGCTTGACGCGGATCATGTCCTGAACCGGCACGCCCTCGGTGATGCAGACGATGAGCGGGATCTCCGCCTCGATCGCCTCGCAGATGGCGTCGGCCGCGCCCGGCGGGGGCACATAGACCACGGACGCGTCGGCGCCGGTCTTTTCGCGCGCCTCGAGCACCGTGTCGAAGACCGGAAGATCGAGGTGGACCGAGCCGCCTTTGCCGGGCGACACGCCGCCGACCATTTTGGTGCCGTAATCGAGCGCCTGGACGGAGTGGAAGGTGGCGGTCTTGCCGGTGAAGCCTTGGGTGATGACTTTGGTGTTCTTGTCGATCAGCACGGACATGAAGCGCAAATCCCGAAACAAGCGAAAACGGCGCGCGCGCCTTTGAATAAGCGAAAAACCGGAGCCGCCGCCCGTCGTCGCCCGCGCGGAACCTATTGACAAAAGCTCAGCCGCACAAGGCGGAGAAGGCCCCTGCGACAGGGGGCCGCGTCGCGCTCTCGCCGTCAGTTTTGGCGCGGCGAGTCTTTACGTTGGATGAACCAAAACAAAAAGCCGGCGGTCACCCGCCGGCTTTTTTATCGAAAGGAGTTCGCTCAGTGCGGGGCGGCGCCCAGGCTGGATACGTCGACCTTCACGCCCGGCCCCTGCGTGGAGCTGAGCGCGACGCGCTGAATATAAGTGCCCTTGGCGCCCTGCGGCTTCGCCTTGGCCACGGCGTCGACGAAAGCCTTGATGTTCTCGACGAGCTTGCCGTCGTCGAAAGAGGCCTTGCCGATCGTTCCCTGCACGATGCCGGCCTTTTCGACGCGAAACTCGACCGCGCCGCCCTTTGAGGCCTTCACCGCGCCGGCGACGTCCATGGTCACCGTGCCGACCTTCGGGTTCGGCATCAGGCCGCGCGGGCCGAGCACCTTGCCGAGCCGGCCGACGAGCGGCATCATGTCGGGCGTCGCGATGCATCGGTCGAAGTCGATCGTTCCGCCCTGCACCGTC
>JALHNR010000348.1 GCA_022843525.1 Methylocystis sp.
ACCAGCGGCGAAGGGGCGAACGCAGCCACCAGCGGCTACAGGGCGAACGCAGCCACCAGCGGCAAGTGGGCGAACGCAGCCACCAGCGGCTACAGGGCGAACGCAGCCACCAGCGGCGTCATGGCGAACGCAGCCACCAGCGGCAAGTGGGCGAACGCAGCCACCAGCGGCAAGTGGGCGAACGCAGCCACCAGCGGCGACGAGGCGAACGCAGCCACCAGCGGCAAGAACTCAGTCGCCGCCGCGCTCGGGTTCAACTCGAAAGCTAAGGCCGGAGAAGGCGGCGCGATCTGTCTCGTCTGTCGCGATGAGGACGGCAGCATCCTCGCCATTCGCGCAAGTAAGGTCGGCGAGAACGGCGTCAAGGCGAACACTTGGTATTCGCTCAATGCCTCCGGCGAATTTGTCGAGGAGGCGGAGTGATGGCGCGCAAGAACTTCAAACGCTCAATCATCGTCGCCCGCTACAAGCATTGTTGCGGCAGATGCGAAGGCATTCTTGAGAGCGGCGCGCGCTGCTACGCCGTCGTCAAGCCCGGCGCCTATGAATGCGACCATGACGATCCGGATGGATTGACGGGCGAGCCGACATTCGAGAACGCCCGCATTCTCTGCATCCCCTGCCACGCCGAGAAGACGAAAGACGACGTCACTGCGATCGCCAAGGCGAAGCGCCGAGAGGCCGATCACGTCGGCGCGTTTATTCCGCCGAAGCGGCCAATTCCATCACGGCCATTTCCGAAGCGGCCGAGGAAGCTGCGCATCGAACTCGTGCCGCTGCAAAGACGCGGAGTCTACGAAGCGAGGATTGTGCGATGAGCAAGGAAAGACTCGGCGATGCGCCGATTGAGAACAGCTATCGCGAAAAGATGCAGGCGATCGCGCAGACGCTCGACGAATTCCTCAACGGCGAGGCGAAGGGATCCGACCGCAAGACGGGCTTCGTTTTGCTCGTCTTCCCTTTCGGTGCGCAAGACGGGCGCTGCAACTACATCTCGAACGGCGCGGATCGTCGCGACATAGTGACGATGATGAAGGAGCAGATCGCGCGCTTCGAAGGCCAGCCGGAAATGAAAGGGCGCGCGTGATGACCGCGCCTCGCGCCCACCTCGCGCTCATCGTCGTCATGGCGCTCGCCTACGCGGCAGACTCGCTTTGGGTCAAGCCGCGCAGACGACATCTTGATTTTCTCTCCTCGCGCGACTGCGCCTTTTAGGGAAGGTGTTGGATCAGATGAAAAACATCGACGCAATTCTTGTTGCCTTCCTGCCGATCGCGATCGCGGCCTTTGGCCTCCACTCCGCTTTTCACGGAGCAACGCCATGAGCGACGACGCGCTGACAGAAATAGCTCGCGCAATATGCCGTGTGCAACTGAACGGCGGCGACCCAAACCAGCCCGCAATGCGATGGAATGGCCCAGAGGCGGAGCCTCAAGAATTTCCGGCATGGAGGGATTTCTTAGACGAGGCGCGCCACGCCTATGACGTCGGAGCTAGCCTCATCAAGCGCGAGGCTGAGCGCGCCGCATTTGAGAAAGTTGCGCGGTTTATAGAGACGAGATTTGAGTTGGGCATCTCTAGACATGAGATGGCGCAAGCTCTTCGCTCTCTTCTCGGACAGGAGACGACGCCATGAGCGCCCGCGAACCCTTTGTGGCGCGCGAATTCAATCGCGCCGTGATCGACGCCTTCGGCCTGGTTCGTTCTTTCTGGCTGATCGACGCCGGACCGCGCGCGGTGATGATCGCCTGCCGGCAAGCCGTGCCGCGCAGCGCAGCCGAACGCGCCGCGCTCGCCGCGCTGCACGCAAGCGCCAACCGACGCGCCGAGCAGGAGCCATGCTCTTCCCGCTACGGAACGCAATAATGAAACGCAAGCCCCGCATCTCACCCGCCGCTCACGCGACATTGACCCGTCCGCTGATCCGCATTGATGGTGCATTCGACCGCGCCGCCATCTGCCGCAAGGCGCGCAGCGAATGGCGCACTGGCCGAGCGCGGACATGGTCTTACGCGATGGAAAACGCATGGGCGCTCGCGCATCGCCAGCTTGAGGCGGCGAGAGACTATGACGCCGCGCGCCGCGCCTATGCCAAAGCGCCTAACCTGCGCCGGAACGCGCGCCGACCGTCTTGGATTGGAGAATTGCGCCCGTGACCGACCACGCCGCCCTCTCGCCGTCCTCCCCGCTATCCTTCGAAGAGGCGGCCGAAACCCTCTTGCGCGGGACCGTGACAGCGAACACGCTGCGCGCCGCCGCGCGGCGCGGGGAGCTTGGTTGCGAAAAGCTCGGCAAGTTTACCGTGACGACGCCGGCTGACATTGAAGAGTGGAGGGCGTTGTGTCGACCAAAAAAGCCGCGAGGCTCTACTTGCGCCCAACAAGGCGCGACGCTACCGGAAAGATCATTGAGGCCGCCCGATACGTCATCCGCGACGGCGGGCGAGAATTTGCCATTGGCTGCAGCGCTAGCCAAAGCGAAGCTGCTGAAAGAGCGCTCGCCGCCTACGTCGCCGCCAAATACGCGCCCGTCCGCAAAGAACGTCATATCTCTGAAATCGGGGTTGCCGAAGTGATCTCGATTTACATGGACGATGTGGCGCCAAGGCAGGCGCGGCCGAAGAAGGTCGGCGAGCGCGCCGAGCGGCTCCTGCAGTTCTTCGGATCCAAGGCGCTGTCCGACGTGAACGGCAGTCTGTGCCGGGCCTATGCCGACTGGCGCGGATCCGATGGCGGCGCCCGGCGCGACCTGCAGGACTTGGCCGCCGCGATCAACCACCACGCCAAGGAAGGCTTTCACCGCGAGATCGTCCGAGTCGTGCTCCCGCCGCGTGGGCAGTCCCGCAAGAGATGGCTGACCCGTAACGAGGCGGCGCGGCTCATCTGGGCGTGCTGGCGCTGCCGGGAGCTACAGGGAGGCGTCGGAACCGACAAGCGGCCGCTGCGCCATCTCTGCCGGTTTCTGCTGATGGGCGTCTATACAGGATCCAGGCCGGAGGCGATCTTCAACGCGGCATGGTTCGAGGGGCCCGGCCTGTCCTATGTCGACCTTGAGCGTGGGGTATTCCATCGCCACGCGGCCGGATCCAAGGTGACGGCGAAGCGCCAGCCGACAGTCAAGCTAGCCCCTCGATTGCTGGCGCATCTGCGCCGCTGGCGGGAGGTTGATCGGATCCGCCGGCCGGGCAATCGCTACGTCGTGATGTTCGGCGGATCCAAGATCGAAAGCGTGAAAACGGCGCTAGCGCACGCCGGCCGGCTGTCTGGCGTCACGGGAGTTTCAGCTTACACGCTCCGGCACACGGCGGGGGCATGGCTTGCCGGTCGCGTCGATACACGGATCGCGGCCGAATACATCGGGACGACTGAGGAAATATTCCGCGCGCATTATGGCCACCTCGATCCCGCGTTTCAGGAAGCGGCGGCGCGGGCGATAGGAGGGAAGTGATGTCACAGCCTGACATTAGGCGGATCATAGCTCGGGCGATTTACGAAGAGCCTTCGCGCGAACGTAACGCTGAACACAACCCAAAATGGGACGATCTTGCCGCATGGCGTAAATCCCATTGGGAGGCTGACGCCGACAGGGTCATGGAAGCGCTACGCGACGCGGTCGTAAACAAAAATCAGTCGGTTGGGCAGTTCGATATCCCAAAAATCGGAGGAAAGTAATGAACGAGTGGCAACCGATTGAGACGGCGAAAAGGGATGGGACTCATGTCCTCGTGGCGTTTGGCCCATATGACCAATGGACGACATTCGCACAGAAGCCGCCGACCGTGGCGCATTGGTTTGATCCGCCAGTCGCGGGCGGGGAAGGCGGATGGTATCTCAGCGTTTCTCCCTTTGAGCAGGACAGTATCATGCCAACTCACTGGATGCCGCTCCCGGAGCCGCCGAAATGACACTGAAAGAAGCGATCGAAGAAGCGATTGAGCGCGCCCATGCAAGACGCGGCGCATATTTGACCACGATGGGCACGAAGGAAATTATAGAAACTGCAATCACCACGCTTGACTTAAACGGCTTCGTGATCGTGCCGAAAGAGGCGACTGGAGAAATGAACCAACTCGGCATGGCCGCCATAGCCGACGCGATGGACGAGGGGGAAATGCTCACTCCCGGCGAGGTGTTCACAAAGATGCTTGCCGCGCGCCCGAGCAGGAACGAAGTATGACGCGCAAGAGGCCAAAGGCCGAAAGGCCTATGGAATTTTACACGACGGACGCCTGTTGCCCGTCGTGTAAAGAGCGCCACGGATTCTTCGCGCCGATGATCTGCTACCACAACAATGGGAGCGGTCGCGATATTTGGTATGACCGCGCGACATGCACATGGACGGCCGATAGCCCATTGATGGCGCAGTCTCACGAAGACGCCCTCCACACTGAAGGAGAACGCCAGTGACACAGATCAATGAGTTGGTGAAGGATGCAAGGACCATGTCCATAGCTATGGATAAAACATTCAAGGACAGCAACGCCGCGAATACGTGGCGCGCCGTCGCCAACGCGCTCGAAACTCAATCCGCTGAGATCAGGCGGCTCATCGAGCGCAATGAGAAGTTGGAAAATGCGCTGGAACTTTACCGAGAAGCTGTCTG
>JALHNR010000349.1 GCA_022843525.1 Methylocystis sp.
CCGCTAATCTCGGGCAGCTGGATGTCCATCAGGATCAAATCCGGCCGGTGGCTGCGCGCGAGGGATAGCGCCTCGAAGCCGCTCTTTGTTTGCAGCGTCGCATGCCCATTAGCTTCCAGGAGATCATTAAAGAGCTTCATATTGAGCTCGTTATCCTCGACGATGAGGATGGTCTTGGTCATGTCCCTTCGGCCCGTGTTTTCGGCGTGCGATCGATCTCACCTAGCATAGGCGGATTAATGAAAAGCGCCAGAAATCAGCGCATTTCTAATGGTTGTGCGACCGGGCCGCGCTTGCGGGCGCTTCGAGGCTCCTCTAAACGGTTTGGACCATAGGGCGCGGCCGCCCGGAGCAGCGTCCATGCGCCGCTTAGGCGAAGCTGAACATCCAGCGGCGCTCTCGCTCGCGTTGGAGGCGCGAGTCCATGACGCTTCTCATGCCGAAGCCCGAACAGGAGATCATGTCGCGGCGCAATGAACTCATTGCGCGTCTCGGGGCCATACTGCCGCGCGAAAGCCTGATCGTCGACGAGGTCGCGCGTCGCGCCTATGAATGCGACGCCTTCACCATGTATCGGGCGCTCCCGCTCCTCGTTGCGCTGCCAGAGAGCGTTGAACAGGTGCGCGCGATCATGGCGCTCGCCGCCGAGATGAACGTCAAGGTCGTGCCCCGCGGCGCCGGCACGTCGCTGTCTGGCGGGTCGATGCCGCTCGAGGACGGCATTCTTCTCGGCATGTCCAAGTTCAATCGCATTCTCGAAATCGATTACGAAAACCGCTGCGCGCGCGTCCAGCCGGGCGTGCAGAATTTGGCGATCTCCAAGGCGGTCGAAGCGCAGGGTTTCTATTATGCGCCGGATCCGTCGTCGCAGATCGCCTGTTCCATCGGCGGCAATGTCGCCGAGAATTCCGGCGGCGTTCACTGCCTGAAATACGGCCTGACGACCAACAACATACTCGGACTCGACGTCGTGCTGATGGGCGGCGACCTCATCAGGCTTGGCGGCAAGCATCTCGACAGCGAGGGTTATGACCTCATCGGCCTGATGACCGGCTCCGAAGGCTTGCTCGGCGTCGTCACCGAGGTGACGGTGCGGCTACTCCAAAAGCCGCCCGTTGCGCGGGGATTGCTGCTCGGCTTTGCGAGTGTCACGGCAGGGGCGCGCTGCGTCGGCGCGATCATCGCGCGCGGCGTCATCCCCGCTGGCCTCGAAATGATGGACAAGGCGACAATTCATGCGGTCGAGCGCTTTCAGCCCTGCGGCTATCCGCTGGACGCCGCAGCGCTGGTCATCGTCGAGCTCGACGGGCCGCAGGCCGAAGTCGATCATCTTGTCGGCGTCGTGCAGGATATCGCGCGCGAGGAAGGCGCGACCACGATAAGGGCGTCGACCAGCGAGGCCGAGCGGCTGCAGTTCTGGGCCGGTCGCAAGAACGCCTTTCCGGCGGTGAGCTGCATCGCGCCCGACTATCTTTGCATGGACGGCACGATCCCGCGGGCGCGGCTGCCGGAAGCGCTCGCCGGCATGGATCGGCTCGCCAAAGAGCAGGGGCTGAGCGTCGCCAACGTCTTTCATGCCGGCGACGGCAATCTCCACCCGCTCATTCTCTATGACGCGTCGAAAGAGGGCGACATTGAGCGCGCGGAAAAGCTCGGTTTCGACATCTTGCGCTTGTGCGTCTCGCTGGGCGGCGTTCTCACCGGCGAACATGGCGTTGGCGTCGAGAAGCGCGACCTCATGGGCGAGATGTTCACCGAGGTGGATCTCGCGCAGCAGATGCGGCTCAAATGCGCCTTCGACCCGGAGGGCCGGCTCAATCCGGGCAAGGTGTTTCCGACGCTGCATCGTTGCGCTGAACTCGGGATGATGCATGTCTCGGGCGGTAAAATGCCTTTTCCCGACCTGCCGAGATTTTAGCGATGCGCTCCGCTTGCGCGACGCTCGAAATCCGCGACGAGGCGGACGCGGTCGACGCCATTTGCGCGGCGAAGGCGAAAGGCGACTGCTGCGCGATCGTCGGCGGCGGCTCCAAGTCGGGGCTCGGCCGCTTCGCGCCGCAAGCGCAGGCGCTCTCCGCAGCCGCGCTGACCGGCGTGACGCTCTATGAGCCCGATGAACTCGTGCTCTCGGCGCGCGCCGGCGCCCGGCTCAGCGAGATCGAAGCGCTATTGGACCAGCATGGGCAACAGCTCGCCTTCGAGCCAACGGATTACGGACTGCTGTTCGGCGCAGAAGCGGGCGGCGCCACGATCGGCGGCGTAATCGCCGTGAACGCCGCCGGGCCGCGGCGGATCAAGGCGGGCGCGGCGCGCGATCATCTGCTCGGGTTCCGCTGCGTCACCGGCCGCGGCGAGTTGGTGAAATCCGGCGGCCGGGTGATGAAAAACGTCACCGGCTATGATCTCTCCAAGCTTGTCTGCGGCTCGTACGGCACGCTGGCGCTCCTCACCGAGCTGACGCTCAAGGTGCTCCCGAAGCCTGAGACCGAATGCACGCTGCTGGCGATCGGCGCGGACGAGGCGGAGAGCCTCGCGCTGCTGCGCCGCGCCACCGCGACGCCCTGCGAGCCTTCGGCGCTCGCCATGCTGCCGGCTGGCGCCGCGCCCTTGGCGCTGAACGCCAATGCCGCCGCGATTCGCCTCGAGGGTCCCGCCATTTCCGTAACGGCGCGCCGCGACGATCTCGTCGCGCGACTGGCGCGCGATGGCGTCCGGTTCGAGACGCTCGATGAACACGACTCCGCGGCGTTGTGGCGAGATTTGCGCGACGCCGCGCCCGTCGCCGCCGAGGGCGGCCAAATCTGGCGTATGTCCGTCGCCCCGAACGAAGGTTTCGCGGTCGTCGAGCGCATCCGCCGCGCGGGCGCGCCGGTGCTCGCGCATTTTTACGACTGGGCCGGCGGCCTGATCTGGCTGCGCCTCGAGGCCGCGCCTGACGCCCATGCCGCCGTGGTGCGCAGCGCGGTGGACGCCAGCGGCGGCCATGCGACGCTGATCCGCGCGAGCGAAGAGACTCGCGCGACAGTCGACGTCTTCCATCCGCAACCGGCGGCGCTCACGGCACTGACGCGCCGCGTCAAGAACAGCTTCGATCCGGCGCATATTTTGGAGCGCGGTCGCATGCGCGCGGAGTTTTAAGAGACGATGCAGACGTTCTTCTCGCTGCAGGCGCTCGCCGATCCCGAAATGGCCGAGACAGAGAAGATTCTGCGCGCCTGCGTGCATTGCGGATTCTGCTCGGCGACATGTCCGACTTATCTTCTCACCGGCGACGAACTCGACGGGCCGCGGGGCCGCATCTATCTCATCAAGGAGATGTTCGAGAAAGAGCGTCCGGCTGACGCGCGCACGGCCCTTCATATCGATCGCTGTCTGTCATGCCTCTCCTGCATGACGACATGTCCTTCGGGCGTGCATTTCATGCATCTCGTTGATCACGCCCGGGCGCATATCGAAAAAACATATACGCGACCATTCACGGAGCGCGCCCTGCGCGCGGCGGTCGCCTTTATTCTGCCGCGGCCTTCGGTGGCGCGACCGCTGTTTCGCGTCGCAGCCGCGATCCGCCCCTTGGCGCGCTGGCTGCCGCGCCGAATCGCGGCGGCGCTCACGCTGGCGCCGTCGAGCCTTCCGCCAGCTTCCATCGTCGACTCTCCGCAGGTCTTTGCCGCGCAAGGCGCGCGCAAGATGCGCGTCGCTCTACTCAATGGCTGCGTTCAGACGGTTATCGACACATCAATCAATGAAGCGACGATACGGCTGCTCACGCGCCATGGCGTCGAGGTTGTCGTCGCGAAGGGCGTTGGCTGCTGTGGGGCGCTGCCGCATCATCTCGGAAAAGTTGACGAGTCGCTGCGCTATGCGCGCGGGAACATCGACGCCTGGTGGCGCGAAATCGACTCTGGCGGACTCGATCATATTGTCGTCAACGCGTCGGGCTGCGGAACGAGCGTGAAGGACTATGGCCATATGTTCCGCAGTGATCCGGTTCTCGCGGACAGGGCTGCGCGCATCTCGGCGATGACCAGGGACGTGACGGAGCTGATGACTGAGATTGGCTTTGCGCCGTCGGTCGACGCGCCGAAGCTTCGAGTGGCCTACCATTCCGCCTGCTCTCTGCAGCATGGGCAGAAAATATCGCAAGAGCCGGTCGCGCTACTGACCGCGGCTGGTTTCGACGTCGTCGCGGTTCCGGAGGGTCACATCTGCTGCGGTTCGGCGGGAACCTATAATGTGCTGCAGCCGAAACTGGCCGATGCGTTGCGTTCGCGAAAGGTCGCAAATATCGAGAGCGTCGCGCCGGACATTGTCGCGGCGGGCAACATCGGCTGCATCATACAGATCAGGTCGGGAACGCCCGTCCCAGTCGTCCACACAGTGGAATTGCTCGACTGGGCGAGCGGAGGACCGCCAGTGTCATTCCCGACGCTCGCGAAGCGAGCGATCGGGAATCCAGAGCAAGGCCAAAACTCATGGATTGATTCTGGATTCCCGGTCGGACCTTCGGTTCGCCGGGAATGACACGTCATGTGAACAGATTAACGGGATTCCGTGCAACTCGGGACTACCGCAAAAACCCCAC
>JALHNR010000350.1 GCA_022843525.1 Methylocystis sp.
GGCGCGGCGGTCGAATTCCTCTCAAGGCGACACGCCTCCGGTCGACTCTCCGTAAGCCGACCGTGCGTTGTCGCTCTCGCAAGCGGACTGGCCTGGCCGATCAACGCAACAATCGTTTCAACGGACGGCGAGGAGCCGCCAAATGACAAACCAGTCGCTCCGGAGTGCTTCGCGAAGAGGTAGATGAGGAGTCGTGTCGTGACGGAAGCAAGCGTGATCATCGGCGGCGGCGTCGCTGGAGCTACGGCGGCTCTTGCTTTATCCCGCGCGGGTCGGCGCGTCGATCTCTATGAGCGCTCGTCGTCGGCGAGTCATAAGATTTGCGGCGAGTTCATGAGCCGTGAGGTCAGCGCAAATCTGCGATCTCTTGGCGTAGACCCGGTCGATCTGGGCGCTCGACCGATCAACCGTGTGCGATTGGTTCGGGGGAATCGTTGCGTGGACCAACCGCTGCCTTTTCCGGCTCTGGCGCTATCGAGAAAAATCCTCGACGAGGCTCTGCTCGAACATGCGACGTCCTGCGGCGTGAACGTCATTCGCGGCAAGGCGGCGCGGCGCATCGAGCAATCGGATGACGGCGGCTTTGAAGTGAATTTCGGCCCTGGAGACAGCGCGCCGGCGCGAACGATTTTTCTTGCGACGGGCAAGCACGATTTGCGTGGCGTCAAGCGCGCTGCGCCTGGGCGCCAAAGCGATTATCTCGCTCTAAAAATGCATTACCGCTTTAATAGGAAAAAAACTGAGCATCTGCGATCGGTGGTCGAGCTCATTCTCCTGAAGGAATGCTATCTCGGCTTGATGCTCGTCGAAGACGATCGTGTAAATTTCTGTCCTGTGCTCAGTCAAGACCGCTTCATGAAGGCGGGAGGAACCTGGCAAGGCGTTCTAGAGCAATTTAGGAGGGAGTCGGACTATGTCGCTGAGTATTTGGAAGGAGCAGAGCCGTTGCTTGATCGCCCGCTTGCGATCAGCCGCGTGCCTTATGGCTTTGTGCACAATCCGTCCTCCAAAGACCCGACTGGCCTTTGGCGGCTTGGTGATCAGATCGCGGTGATCCCTTCTTTCACCGGCGACGGCATGGGCATGGCGAGCTGCAGCGCAGTTCTGGCGGCCAACATATTCCTCGAAGGCGCATCCTCGCATGAGTTTCATCGCCGCTTCAGCAGTATCGTCAGAAAGCAAATGCGCGTCTCAAAGCCATTGAACAGCATGTTCTTCAGACATCCGCTTGGCCAGGACGCCTTGATATGGCTCGCCTCGCGGTTTCCTGGCGGCGTGCGCGCGATCGCGTGCCTGACGCGGGTTCCCGAAGAGGCGATTCCGCGTGTCGACTAAATCATATTCCCGCCGAGCCACTTGTATGGCTGCTAAAGACACAAGCCCTATCTCCAATCAGCCGATCAGAGTGGCCGCTTTCATCATTGCGGCTGAAGCTGGCCATAACGGCGTTTACAGGTCAAGCATCAACTTGTACAAATAAACGCATGAGCCAAGAAGCGCCAGATGCGATGTTCTCGCGCTAGGCGCGTCACTTAACAACGGAACTCTCGAACGCTACTGCGGTCTGCCCCAGCGAGATGAATGTGGCGTAGCTCAACGATAGCGCTTTATGCACGTTGCCTGACCAACCCAACCTTTTGTTGGTCTGCCTTGAATTGACGGTTTCTTTCAGCAAGGAGATCGATAATGATACGCTCGAGGCGGATTCTCGATCAGGGAACCCAGCTGAACTCGAGCCGCTCGATACGACAGACGCGGTTCATGCTTCTTCTGCTGTCTGTTGTGACCTTCTCTGGCGTGCAGGATGCACAGGCTCAGTCCCTCAAACGCGATCTGCGGGGCTTTTCGCTTGGCATGTCCAAGGACGAAGCGGCGAGACTCGCGCGGTCGCAATGCAACAACTTCGGAAAGGTCTCGTTTCATGGCGGCATGCGCGCCGAGGAGTTCTTCGCATCGTCATCTGAATTCGGAAAACAGTTCTCCTGCAGATTTGAAGACGGCTCCATCGTCAACTATGCGCTCACCCCGCGGACCGGTAAGGTCTACAAGCTGAACGGCGTGTTCCTTTCACAGATGACCTGTCCGGAGCTTCTCGATTTCATCATCGAAGAATTCAAAGTGAGCGAGAAATATTCGAAATACCATCCAAAGCCCAAAGCCGAGCGCAGTTGCCAGGGGTGGTCGTGGCAATCCGGTCCGAGCTACGATTTGAAGGTCTGGCTAAACGAGCCCGACGCAACGCGATTCAACGTAAGTTTAATCGACAGCGAAGTTGTCCGGCAGAACGAGGCCTCGGCCGAAGACTCTGAAAAACAGTCGAGCGTCAAACCTCGCTTATAGGTTCAGGGATTGCCTTGGCCGCGGCGCCGGGCCGCGCACGTTCATCGATCAGGCGTATCGGTCCCGTACCACTTGTATTTAACCTGCTCGAAATGAACGACAGGGTCGTAACGCACGACATTGAGATTGAGCGTCTCGGCCGTCAGTCTGCCGATCGCGGCCAAAACCGCGTATGAGGCGACGACACGGTCCCTTTGGGAAATGACCAGATTGGCGCGCGCGTTGAGCAAAGTCTGCTGAGCGTTCAACACGTCGAGCGTCGTGCGCTGCCCCACCTGCGCCTCATCCCGAACGCCTTTCAGAGCGAGTTCGGCCGCCTTCACCGTCGCCTGATCCGATCTGATCTGCGATCTGGCCGTGTCCAGCAGACCATAGCTCGAGACGACGTTAGCACGAACGCGGTCGCGCTGTGCGTCGGCGTTGAGGCGCGCCTTGCCGAGCACCTCTTTCGCCTTACGGATCGAAGAATACTCCCCTCCTCCCTGGTAGAGGGGGACATTGAGCGCGCCGTTGACACCCGCCGAAAATTGCCGCGAGCCGGGCAGTCCAAGGAAAGAGTCATACTGCTGGGATACTTGCGCATTGACCGACAGCGTGGGCAAAAGCGCGCCCTCGGCGACATTCACCGCCGACGCCGCGGCATCCACCCGATGCAAGGCGGCGACGACGGCGGGATGTTCGACAAGCGCGACGTCAATCGCGTCCTTCACTGACTTGGGCAACATCCGCTCAACCGATGAGGCCGGCT
Source organism: Methylocystis sp. (assembly GCA_022843525.1). Classification (GTDB taxonomy): domain Bacteria; phylum Pseudomonadota; class Alphaproteobacteria; order Rhizobiales; family Beijerinckiaceae; genus Methylocystis. The sequence goes on from JALHNR010000350.1 coordinate 3,089, forward strand.
CGAGACGTTTGGGCTCTACACCGATGATCTGCCGGTAAACGGCGGCGCTGCTCTTCAATTGCGCCTCGGCGGCAAAATACTCTGAGCGCGCATGTGAGACGGAGGCTTCGCTCTGCGACACGTCGGTATTCGTCACGTCACCGGATTGATAGCGCTTCTGCGTATCGTGCAACTGAAGATCGAGCACGGCGATGTTGCTCTTGCGCAGCGATAGGATCGCCGCGTCGCGCATCACGTCCATGAAAGCGGTTGCGCCGCTACGCAATATTTCCTGCTCAGAAAGCCGCATCAGGGCGCGCGACTCGAACACGCTCGACTCGGCGCGACGCACCGAATTCTCGGTGCGCCCGCCATCAAAGACATTCTGCGAGACGTTCAGCGTCGCCCCACGTGGATATCCCGTATATTCATCAGTAAGCGGGATGCGCTGATTGATCACCGGCAGACGCACAGGAATCCTGAGGTTCGAGCGCTGCGCGCCGACGCTCGCCTGAATATTGGCGTTTGGACGCAATCCGGACCAGGCGTTCGAAACATCTTCGTCACGCGCGCGCACGTCGGCGCGTTGCTCGTTCAGGTCCGGGTTACCCGCATAAGCCCGAGCGAGCGCAGAGGAAATTGTCTCGGCTGAGACATCGCTTGCGCTTGCCAACGCGAGGCTTGCCCCTGCCGCTATGACTGTAAGCGCGCCGAACGATTTCATGGAACCCCACTCTCTCGCTCCAGCGCGAAGCACACCGCTCAACGCCGGAATGAGCCTTCCGGGCTCTTACGCCGCTTTGAAAATTGGGAGCGAATGCGCGGGCGCAGCAGATCTGATCCCGTTCACTCGTCCAATCATGATATTTTGCGTATAGCGATAATTGTACCAGCAGCAACGCATCACAGGAAGATGAGTGACGCTGATCAGTCGACATTTATTGTTGACGTGGCAAAAATGACACAGCGCTTGCTCTTACTCGAGTTCCTTTTCATATGGACTGAATTAGATTTGGTTAACGCAAAGGTTCGATGACCAAAATTATTGGAGAGGTTATTTGAGCGGGCATCACGGGTTCTGTCGCGAACTTTCCGCGATGGTAACCTGAGGTATGATCGCGGAAAGGGTTTCAGCGGGTCAACATGATGATCGAGTTCAAGGGCAGCCATTTTGAACGTGACGTGATCCTCTGGGCGTCCGCTGGTATGGGCCTATCCGATCAGCTATCGGCAGAACGAGGAAATGATGGAAGAGCGCGGCGTCGATGTCGACCATTCCACGCTCAATCGTTGGGTCGTGAAATACGCGGATACGGACATCGAAATGCGTCAGAACAAATACTTAAACAATCTCGTCGAGCAGCATCACCGAGCTGTTAACCGAGCTGTTAACCGAATGACGCGGCCGACGCTGGGCTTCAAGTCCTTTCGATCAGCCGCAGCGACTCTAGCCGGAGTCGAAGTCATGCATAT
>JALHNR010000351.1 GCA_022843525.1 Methylocystis sp.
TGCGGCGCGAACGGCTCGAGGCTGTCGAAGCGAGCCCCAGGGAGCGTACGCAGGAAACCGCGTGGGCGATCGCCCACGCCAGCGGGCTCGCTGAGCCGCAGACGGTTGACGCTCTTGACGAGATCGATTTCGGCCGATGGTCGGGCCAGGAGTTCGCCCGACTCGACGCCGATCCGCTCTTTCGCGAATGGAATGAGGCGCGCGCGACGGCGCGCACGCCCGCCGGCGAGAGCATGGGCGACGTTCAGGCGCGGATCGTGCGGCACATGGAAATGTTGATGCGCGCGCCGAACGCCGCATGTGTCGCTCTCGTCACGCACGCCGACGTGATCAAGGCCGCGGTCTGTTACGTGCTTGGCCTGCCGCTCGACGCTTACCGTCTTTTCGACGTCGACCCTGCCTCCATTACGAAAGTCCGAGCGGGTCCGACGGGCATGCGGCTCGCCGGTCTGAACGAAGTCGTGTGGTGAGGAGAATTATCTCGCGAGGCGCGCATGAATTTCTCGACCGAACAGATCCGGGCGCACGTCGCAGCCCTTGGCCCCTGGTTTCACAATCTCGACCTCGGCGGCGTGATGACGGCGCCGGATCATTTTCTTGGAGACTATCCTCGGACGAAATGGCGACGCTTCGCGGATAGCATTCCGCAGGATCTCTCAGGCTGCAGCGTTCTCGACATCGGCTGCAACGCAGGCTTCTACAGTCTCGAGATGAAGCGGCGCGGCGCCGATCGCGTGCTCGGCATCGATTTTGACGACGCCTATCTCGCTCAGGCCCGGTTCGCCGCCGAAATTTCCGGGCTTCAGGTCGGATTTGAAAAGCTTTCGGTCTATGACGTCGCAAGCCTTCACGAGCGTTTCGACGTCGTCCTGTTCATGGGCGTGCTGTACCACCTGCGCCATCCGCTTCTCGCGCTGGATCTCGTGCGCGAGCACGTGGTGGGCGGCATGATGGTGTTCCAGTGCATGTTGCGCGGGAGCATGCAGGTGGAGGAGACCCCAAAGGACGCCGCCTTCTTCGCGACGGATGCATTCGATGCGCCCAGCTATCCCAAGCTGCACTTCATTGAGCATCGTTATGCGCAGGATCCGACGAATTGGTGGGCGCCGAACCGCGCCTGCGTCGAAGCGATGCTGCGCTCGTCCGGCTTCGAATTGATCGATCATCCGGAGGAGGAGGTCTATTTGTGCAAATGCGCTGGACGCCCTGCAGGAGAGGGCGCGGTCTATCCGGCGCGGGGAGCGTCCGCATGATCGAAGCTGCGATGATCTGGAACGAACCCAACAACAAGTCTCATTGGGATCCGGAGCTCGATCCCGACTGGACGCTCTTCGCCGAAATGGCGATCCTCGCCGGTCAAGCGATCCGCGCGGAGAACCCCGATCTGACGCGCGTGCTCGGCGGCATTTCGCCAATCGATCCGGGTTTCATCATGAACATGAAGGCGCGCGGGGTGCTGGACCACGTCGACGCTGTCGCCGTGCACGGCTTTCCGATGGATTGGAACCTGTGGCAAATCCAGGAATGGCCCGCGAAAATCGCCGAGATCAAGGCGACCACCGATTTGCCCGTCTGGGTGAGCGAGGTTGGCGTCTCGAGTTTTGGCGCCGACGAGGTTCAAGCCTGGGGCATGGAGCGCACCGCTGAACTTCTAAGGGGACGCGCCCCGCGCCTTCACTGGTACAGCCTGTTCGATCTGCCAGAGGCCTGGGGCGCCACGACGCGCCACAAGGAAGCGGAGGGCTCCTCGTATTATCGGCACTTCCACATGGGGCTCATCCGGGCCGACGGAACGCCTAAGCCCGCCCTCGACGTCTTCGCGCGGCATGCGCCGGCTTTCGGCCTCGTTCAGTGGTTCCACTTCGAGGACCCGCGCCTCGATGAAGCCGTCGCTTGGATGAAGCGTCTGGGCGTCACCGATCTGCGCACCGGCCTGTCATGGGCGGACAGCTTCCAGCCAGGCGCAGACGCTTTTTTCGACCGGATGATGCAGGCGCTGGAAGATTTCAACGTGACCGTCACCTTCTGCTTTACGCCCGAGCATCGCGGCCTTGCGCCGCATCACACCAGCGCTCCCGTTGCGCCTGAGGAATTCGCGGAGTTCTGCGCCCGTATGGTCCGGCGATACGCGGGTTCGGCGCGCGCGACGCAAAGCTGCGAGGCGCAGCTCGCGCTGCGATAGATATCCGAGGCGTTTCGCGTCATCAGCCAGCCGCAGGTCCCCGAAGCTCACCGGCGGGCGCCCCGGATTTCTCCCTGCGCGTGCGCCGTTTGGTGAGCGGCAACTGCGCGGCTTCCCGGGCGGCGACTTCCGCGAAATGGGCGATCGTGCGCTTCAACCCGACCGGCAGCGGCACTTGCGGCGTCCATCCGAGCACCTTGCGCGCGATCGAGATATCCGGTCGGCGACGGCGGGGATCATCGACGGGCAGCGGGCGATAGGAGATGGCCGAATGCGTCCCGGTGAGGCGCACGACTTGCTCGGCCAATTCCTTGACCTTCAGCTCCGCCGGATTCCCCAGATTGATGGCCCCGCGATAGTCGCCCTCGTGCAACATCAACCGGATGAGGCCTTCCACCAGATCGTCGACATAGCAGAAGGAGCGGGTCTGATCCCCGCTGCCATAGATGGTGATGTCGTCGCCCGACAAGGCTTGGGTGATCGCGTTGGAGACCACGCGCCCGTCGTCGGCGCGCATGCGCGGACCATAAGTGTTGAAGATGCGCGCCACGCGCGCGTCGCCACGCTTGGCCCTGAAATAATCAAACGTCAGCGTCTCGGCGGCGCGTTTGCCTTCATCGTAGCAGGCGCGTGGACCGGTGGGATTCACGTGGCCCCAATAGCTCTCCTGCTGGGGATGCACCTGTGGATCGCCATAGACCTCGCTGGTGGAGGCGAGCAGGAAACGCGCCGCGTGAGCCTGAGCCAAGGCGAGAAGATGATGCGTGCCCACGACGCTGGTCATCAGCGTGTGTTCCGGATTGGCCTGGTAGTGTGGCGGCGACGCGGCGCAAGCGAGATTGAAGACATACGACAGCCGGCATCCGGATCGCGTCAGCCTCGCCGGCGGCGGGTCGGTGACGTCCGCCTCGATGAGGTCGAAGCGCGGTTCGCGTTCGAGGTGCCGCAGATTCTCATAGCGGCCGGTGATGAAATTATCGAGCCCGAGCACGCGCCATCCGCGCGCAAGCAGCGCATCGGTCAGATGCGATCCGATGAAACCCGCGCCCCCGGCGACTAGCGCGATGTTCTCGTTTGCGTATGCCATGGCAACTCCTTCCACTGGTCGCCGGTCATGCGAGAGCCGCGGCGGCGGGCTGTCGCTCCGCAGCCGCGATGTATTGGGCGAGTTCGTTCGCCCGGTGGGCCGCCGTGTGGGCGCCGAGGACGCGCGAACGAGCGCGGTTCGCCATTGCGATTCGTTCTGGCTTCGAAACGTCGCGAAGCGCATGCAGCACGTCGTCGGCGCCGCGCCCGATGAGGATCTCGTCGCCCGGCGCGAACAGGGCCTCAAGGCCTTCCCAAGCGTCAGAGATGATGGGCGTTCCACAGGCGGCGGCTTCGAACAGGCGAACGCTCGGGCTAAAGCCGGCGCGCACCATGTCCTGACGCGTGACGTTCAGGGTGAACCGGCACTCCCCATAGAAGGCCGCATGCCCCTCTGGCGGGATGTGGTCGATCCGCAGGACGTTTTCCGGCCAGGCGATATTGTCTGGATAGAGCGGACCGGCCACGGCGAAGATCATGTCCGGCGCGCGTCGCGCCGGCTCGATGAGCAATTCCTCGAGGATCGGTTGCCGGTCCTCTGCGTAGGTGCCGAGATAGCCAAGGTCGAAACGAGGCGCGACCTCGAGCGGCCGATAGGCTGAAGGGTCCACGGCGCAATAAAGCGCGCGCGCCGCCGGCGCGCCGTAATCGCGCTCGATGCGGCCAAGCGTCGGCCCGCCGGTGAAGGACAGATAGAGGTCGAAGCCGGGAATCAGCTCAGGCGTCAGATAGGGGCAATCATTCTTTTCGAGCCGGGCGAGCGTCACGGGCGTGTCAATGTCGTAGAAGGCGACAACGCCGCGCGCCGCCGCCTGAATGAACTTCGAGACGTCAACGCCGTCGGGAACGTAGGAGCCCACCATCACCGCACGCGCTGCCGCGATGACGTCGCGGAAGCCGGCGAGTTCGTCGAGGCTTCGATAGAAGGCGAGTTCACAAAAATCCGGCGCGTGAAGATCGCGGTTCGCAGCGTACCAGGGTTGATCCCGCTCAAGAAACAGGATGCGCCGGCCCTTCGCCGCATAGGCTTTCAGAAGCGCGCGGTAGGTGGTGGCGTGGCCATTTCCCCAGGACGAGGACAGGCTGAGTCCGAGGACCACGAGATCGAAGCTCTTCATGCCAGAGCCCTTTCCCGCTTCTCGGCGATCGCTTCCCGCAATATGGCGTCCACCTGCGCGGCGCGGCGCGCATACGTATGCTCGGCGCGGATGCGCCGCCCGGCCGCCGCTC
>JALHNR010000352.1 GCA_022843525.1 Methylocystis sp.
GGCCCCGGGCGTCGCGCCGCCCCCCGAAGCGCGCTCGCGCCCCACTGGCGCGGAACGTTGGGAGGGCGTGGCCGAGAAAGGCGTCGCCTCCGCCTGGAGCGGACTCGACGCCGTGGCGGCGTCGGACCCCAATTTCGATGGCAAATCCTTCGTGGGCGGGGCGCGCCGCGCCTATGAACTCATCGTTACGGCCTTCGCCAAGGGCGACCGGGAAACTTTGAAGGCGCTGCTGTCGCAGGACGTCTTCGAGGGGTTTTCGGCGGAGATCGCCCGGCGGGAGCAGCAGGGCGAAAGCATGGAGACCGCCGTCGTCGCGATCGACTCGGCGACGGTCGACGCCGCCCGGGCCATTGCCGGCCGCAATGAGGTGACGGTGCGTTTCGTCGTTCGACTGATGAGCGTGCGGCGTGACCAGGCCGGCGAAACGATCGACGGCGGGCAGACGCGCAAAGTCGTCGAGCGCTGGACCTTTGCGCGCGACGCCAAGGCGAATGATCCCAATTGGAAGCTCGTCGCGACGCAAACCGAAGACTGAGCATGTCGCGGAATGCGCCGCAGTTTTCCGCCTCTGATCTGCTGCAAAAGATAGAATTTGAAGAGATCGACGGCTTTGCGGCCGACGATCTCTCTGCCGCATTCGACGCCTTCCGACGCTCCGCCGAGATCATCGGCGCCAAGGCGCAAGAGCAACGTGGCGCCGTTGCGCCGCCCCCCTCGCTCCTCGCCGCCGCGCGCTCGGCGCTCGGCGCCATCGATCATCCTGGCCGCTTTTTTAAGGATTGGTTTCGCCCGCACGCCATCAAGACTCAGGGCTTCGTCACCGCCTATTACGAGGTGGAGGTCGACGCCAGATTGTCGCCCGAGCCGGGCTTCACGACTCCGGTCCTGTCGCGCCCGCGCGATCTCGTCACGCTGAACGACTCGCCGCTCTCGTTGCCCACCGGCGAGACGCTGACCAGCGCGCGACGGCAGGCCGATGGCGCGCTCGTGCCCTATCCCGATCGGCGCGCGATTGAAGAGGAAGGCGCGGCGCCCAGCGCGCATCCTCTCGCCTATGTTCGCGACCCCGTCGAATTGTTTCTCATCCAGGTGCAGGGTTCGGCGCGGCTGCGACTGCCGGGCGGCGCCTTGATGGCGCTGACCTATGCGGGGCGCAACGGCTGGCCTTATACGTCCGTCGGTCGGCTGATGATTGAGCGCGGCTTGGCGACGAAAGCCGAGATGTCGCTCGAGCTGATGAAAGAGACGCTGCGGCGGCTTGGGGCCGGTTCTGGCGAAGCGGGCCGCCGGTTGCTGCAGGAGAATCGCTCCTATGTGTTCTTCGAAATCGATGCGTCGGAGCGGCGCAGGATCGGACCGATCGGCGGGCAGGGCGCGCCGCTGACGCCGTTCCGGTCGATCGCCGTCGACCGCTCGATCTGGTGCTACGGCCTGCCGTTCTGGATTGCCGCGCGAATTCCATGGCAAGGAGAGGCGGAAACGCCATTTCGTCGACTGATGATCGCGCAGGACACCGGATCTGCGATAATTGGTCCTGCGCGCGCCGATCTTTTTTTCGGCGCGGGCGAAGCGGCGGGCCGGCGCGCCGGCGACATCCGGCACGCCGCCGAAATGATCGTGCTGCTGCCGAAGGACGTTGGGGACGATCCGTGAGCGAGGAGAATTCCCGCCGATATGCGCGCCGGCTGTCGCAGGCCGAGGCCGAGCTCTGGACAATAGCGACGGCTGACGTTCGACCAGCTCGGGCGCGTCCAAAAAAGCTCGTGTCGCCACCGCCCTCGACCGAAGGCCCCGCGCGCTTGGCGCCTTCGGGGCCTTCGGTGGACGGCGACCGCCCAGTGGCGCCGAAGCCGCCGCCGCGGCCGATCGACATCGACCCGCGCACCTTCGTGAAGATCAAGCGCGGCCGAATCGAGGTCGACGCCAAGCTCGATCTTCACGGGCTGCGGCAGGCTGAGGCGCAGCGCTCGCTAACGGCCTTCCTGCGCAGATGTCAGGCGAATGGCGCGCGAATCGCGATCATCGTGACGGGCAAGGGGCTGACGCGGGACGAAGGCGGCGTGCTGCGCCGCGTCGTGCCGATGTGGCTCGAAGCGCCGAATCTGCGCGACGTCGTCGTCGGATTTGGCGAAGCCGCGCGCCACCACGGCGGCGAAGGCGCGCTCTATGTGCGCATCCGCCGCGCCGACCGCGCCGCGCGCTAAGCCTGCTGTCCGGCCGCGCCCGAGACCTCGGCCGCAGGCAGCGCCACCGGTTCGGCGGGACGGGTCAAAAAGGCGGCCGGAATGTTCGGCTTGCCTTCTTCGGTCAGATGTTGCGCGGAGTCCGGCGGCGGCTTCCATTCGAAGGCGTCGAGCCGGCCGGTGACCGGCGACATCGGCAGCCAGTTCTTGGAGACGACGCCATCGGCGATCCAGACAGGATCGCGCGGCGCGCGCGAGCCGCGGGCGAGCCATTCGCGCACCGGACCTGACGGTCCCTGCTCTCCGTCTTCGATCTCCGCCATCAGCAGACAGGTGTGCGCCGTCGGATGACGTTCGGCGGCGATGAGCGGCGCGAGCGCGTTGCGGGCCTTGGCGAAATCGCGCGCCGACAGTGCGACCTCGGCGACGATATGCCGGCTCTCCGGCGCATTGGGGGCGGCGCGGGCAAGCCTCTCCACCCGCGCGAGCTTCGTCGTATTCGATTCGCCCGACAGCGCCTCGAGATAGGCGGCGGCGAGGTCCGGATGCGGTTTCGTCGCCCAGACCGTTTCGATCAGCTTCAGCGATTGCTTCTGGTCGCCATGGCGGGCAAGCACGCGCGCCGCGGCGACGGCGGCCGGCGCGAAGCCCGGCCGGCGCTTCAACGCCTGGCGTGCGAGATGCAGCGCGTCATGGGGATGGTCGCGCTCCTTCTCCATCGCCATGGCGGTTTCGATCACGGCGCGAAGGTTCTGCGCCGTCGGCGCGTCGATCGCCTTGGCGGTGAGACTGGCCTCGATCGCCTCGCGCGCCTTCTGCCAGTCGCCTTGCGCGGCGAGGTGCTCGAGCATCGCGGCGCCGGCCCAGGGCACTGGCGCGATGTCATGCGCCTCCTTGGCGAAATGATGCGCGGCGTCCGCATCCTCGCGGCGGCGCGCCTCGATGTGCAGCCCGCGCAGCCCGAGAAGTTTTGTCTCCGGCTTCAACGTCATCTTGTGGAAGGTCTCTTCCGCAACCCGCCGATCGCCGGCGAGCTGCGCCGCCTGGGCCTTCAGCACCTGTGTGAGCGGCTCGCTTGGCAGCAGCCGTTCGGCGACATGCGCGGCCTTGCGGGCGCGGGCGGCGTCGCCGGAGCCGACGGCGATCAATCCCAGTGAAAGCGCATCGAATCCCTTCTCCCGGCGCTTCATTCGGGAGCCGCCGCTCCAACGGCCAGGCGCCCGCAGCACCGCCATGGCGACCGCCCAGAGGACGATCGTCGCGGCGATGACCAGCAGCAGACCTGCAACCGCCACCGGTATCGACGCTTCGAACTGATAGCCGGCGAAATCCAGCGTCAGCGACCCGGGCTGTTCGATCAGCCATTCGAGGCCATAGGCGACCGCGGCAAGCGCGACGATGAAGAAAAACAGAAACAGCATGGCGATGGATCCCGCTTATTCCTTCGTTGCGCCGAGCGCGGCGATCGCGCCATGCAACAGATCGTCGGCCGCACGTCCGGCGTCGACGCGGGCGCGCAAGGTCGCGCCGAAATCTTTGGCTTCGTTCTGAGCCGCTTCGGGGAGCGCCGCGAAAACGGCGCTCGCCGAAGCGAGGTCGCCATGGGTGAGCGCCGCTTCGAGGTGAGCGACTTTTTCTTCCACCGTCTGAGCCTCGGTCGCCGGCGCCTGACCCGAGGGTCGAACGCGCACGAGTTTGCTGGCGCCCTTCATCAGATGCTCTGCAAGATCGCCGGAAGCGCCGGTCTCGAGGGCGCGAATGCGCTTGGCGGCTGGCGCGAAGTCCGCCTTCAATTGCGCCGCGGTCGGCGCGCCCTTTTCGGCCAATGGCGAGAGGGCCGCCAGCGCGGCGGGATCGGCCCCGAGCCGTGTCAGCGCCTTCGTCTCGAGCGCATAGGGCCGACCGGCCTCCAACTCGCGCTGAAGCGCAAAGGCGACGACCACGATCGCCGCGGGGCCGTCGGGAGTCTTTGCCGCCGTGGCCGCCGTGGTTTCAGGCGCTGCGCGCGTCTCGCCCTTCGAAGACTCGAGGCGCTCGCGCAGCGCCTTGGTCTCATTCCCGAGTTCGTCGATGCGGCCTTCAAGCGCCGTCACCTGCTCGCTGGCGGTTAGCGCCCCGGGTTCGCCCTGTTCGGCGGGAGCGACCGGAGTCTGGCTCGCCTTCGCCACTTCGGCGGCGCTCTTCGCGGCGTTGGCGGCCGCCTCGGCGGACTCGGCGGCGCGCAAGGCGCGTTGCGCCAGGTCTTCGGCCGAATCGACGCGGCCCTGCAACGCTGCGATCGCCGCCTTTTGCGAT
>JALHNR010000353.1 GCA_022843525.1 Methylocystis sp.
GCCGCAACGCCATCGGATGCGCCCGCCGGGACGACGAATCGGCGATCAAGCAGTCGCTTGAACGCCTCGTCTATTGAGTCGACGGGAAACTGTGCGGAGAGCGCCTGACGTATGGCGTGGGCGTCCTCTCCCGCGCCGATCCGCTCCGCCAGCGCGCAATAAAGCGCGCCACGAAGGAAAAACTTTCTGTCCTCCGAATAAAGGCAGACAGCGTCAGGCGGCAGGACATAGACAGAAAAATTTGGCGCGAATCGAAGGGCGTCGCCTAACCGCTCTTGTGAAACCGGCTTCGGCGCAAGCGGTTTAGATACGTCAATTGTCATTTCGCTGTCGCGCGCCCCCGTCTCGTCGCGCCCAGGAGCGACGAGATTTGTTCGATTCAGGAATCCGAGAGACGAACGTAGACCCACAGACGCGCGCGGAACACTGTGTAAATGTTCCGCACGACCTGGGTGCACGCCTTGCCTTGGCCCACGGCCTCGGGCCAAAGCGCCGACGGCCTATCGGAACCGACTCAGCCGTCAAATCTGCAGTAGTGCGTCACCCGCAACCACGGCAGCCGCAGCCGCGACATCCACAGCCCCGACATCCGCGGCAGCCACAGCCCCTGCAGCCGCAGCCGCGGCATCCTCCCCACCAGGCGACCTGCTCGGTCTTCACGGCCGGGACTTCTTCGCGATCGAACAGGCGGAAGGAATTCAGCCCCACGTCGAACACTTCCTGTTCGCGGAGGTCGATCGTGCGCGTCCGGCTCGTCGTGGGAGCCGTCGAAGCGTCAGCGGGAGAACTGTCGACGCAGGCGGCGCCCGCGAGCGACAAAGATACACCCATCACGCCTAGAGCTTTCTTGCCTCGACGTTTGTTCTGTGGATTGTCCGATGAGCGCGCCATAGACTCCTCCCAAAAAATCTCAAAAACCGCACGGAAGCAGACAATAGCGCTCATCGCGCGCTGGTCAATACTCATCCGATAAAAGGCGAGCCGAATGTCTTGATGATCACCGATGGGGTAAACCGCGACGCTATTGGCGGCCTATGCGCCTTGGCGTAATGAACTAGTGGTCGCGCTTGCGCGACGTTTGCTGGGTTGAACGCTTGGCGAGGCGCGAACAGCCGGAGCCGTCATATGCAACGCGTAACGATAACGATCGACGAAGAGCTGATGAGCGCGCTCGATCAGTATATGGAGGCAGGCGGCCATCGAAATCGCTCCGAGGCCGTTCGCGATCTCGTCCGCGCAGGGCTGCTGAAAACGCCCGAAGCCGATGACAGCGCCCGCCCCTGCATGGCGGCGCTCGTTTACGTCTACGACCATGAGACGCGACAGCTGTCGAAAAAACTGATGCATGACCATCACTCTCATGCCGACATGTCGATCGCGACGCTGCACGTGCACATCGATGAAGCAACCTGTCTCGAAGTGTCGCTGCTCAAGGGCCAGAAGACGGATGTCGAGCATTTCGCCGGCCATGTGATCGGCGAGCGCGGCGTTCGATACGGGCAGCTCGTCGTCTTGCCGGCGGATCTCGAGCAGGGCGAAACGCCCCACGTCGATCGTCACACGACCGGCCGCCACCCGCACCATTCCAGCTAGAGCGCGTCGTCTGTGGCAAATCGGCAACGCTTTCGGCAAATTGCCTTGAGCCAATTGACCCAACGCATCGCGTAAGACAATTTTCAAAAAAAATCACAAATAACGCGCATGCACGGGATCCCACGAAATGAGCCGACGCCGCCTCGCGACATCCGTCTCCTCCGTCGTTGTCGGCCTCGTTCTTCTGGGCGCGGAAGCTCTTGCGCATACGATTTCTCTTCCGAAAATCGATGTTGGGGGGCAGCGGCGCACCGTGACCGTTCCGCATGTGCACACGCCATCGGGAACGCACGTCGTCAGTTCGACGCGCCCGTCGCCGGTCGCCCCCGTGGTCAGTCGCCCCCCAGCTGAGCCGTCGGGACCGCAACCGCCGCCAATCACCGCGTCAAGCGAGAAATTCTTCACCGGCAAGGAGGTGAACGCGCTTCCGTTCGCGCGATCCAGCGAAGCGCTCGAAATTGTGCCCGGTCTCATCGTCACGCAGCACAGCGGCGACGGCAAAGCCAATCAATATTATCTGCGCGGTTTCAACCTCGATCACGGCACCGATCTCGCGCTCTATCTCGACGGCATGCCGCTCAACATGCGCACCCATGGCCATGGACAGGGCTACGCGGACGCGAATTTCCTTATTCCTGAACTTCTCGCCTATGTGCTGGCGCGCAAAGGGCCTTACGACGCGCAGGACGGGGACTTCTCCTCCGCCGGCTCGATTTACATGCAGTATAAGGACAAAATCGACAAAGGCTTTTACCAGGTCACCGGCGGAAGCTTCGCCTACGCGCGGGCGCTGGCCGTCGTGCCTTATCAGGACTTCGCCGGAGGCTCCGCCTATGGCGCCGTCGAGGCGCAATATTACAACGGTCCCTGGGAGCGCGGCGACAATTTGCGCCGGATCAACAGCGTCCTGCGCTGGGCGCGCGGAACCCAGGAAGACGGCGCATCCGTGACCTTCATGGGTTACGCCAATCGCTGGTATTCGACCGACCAGATTCCCATGCGCGCCGTCAACTCCGGCCTGCTGTCGCTATGGGGAACGCTCGATCCGACGGATGGCGGCGCGACCTCGCGCTTTTCGCTCTCGGGCCGCTGGAGTCAGACCGAGGGCAATCATCATTCGCGCGTCGAAACCTATGTCATTCGTTCGACGCTGGAGCTTTATAACAACTTCACCTATTTTCTCGCGCATCCTGACGTCGGAGATCAGTTCCGCCAGTTCGACCGGCGCACGATCATCGGCGTCAACGCTGAGCACAGCATCGCCTGGAGCTCTTTTGGCCTCCCTGTCGTGACTCGCGTGGGTCTTCAGGGTCGCTATGACGACATTCGTCTTGGCCTGCAGGAAAGCTTCCGCCGCAACATCTACGATTCGATTCGAAATGATTATGTCGGAGAAGGCAGCGTCGGCATCTGGACCGATACGACGGTGCGCTGGACGCCGTGGCTGCGAACGGTGGCGGGCGCGCGCGTCGACCTTTATTCCGCCGCCACCAATTCGATTCAGACGCTGGCGGACGCCCCGAAAGTCTTCAACAGCGCCGGGCTGCCGGTTTTCCTATGGACCGGTCCCTTTAACAATGGTCAGAAAGACGCGTCTATCTTCAGTCCCAAGGCCTCGATCATTCTCGGTCCCTGGTATGCGACCGAGATGTTCCTGAATTTCGGCGAGGGATTCCATTCCACCGACGCGCGCGGCACCGTGCAGAGCTTCGCGAGCGCGGAAATCGGCGGCATCGAGGGTCTCGACCTCGACAGCTTCTCCGTCGTCGGGCGCATTCCGCTGCTCGTGAAGTCGCGCGGCGCGGAAATCGGCTGGCGCACCAAATTCATCGAGGGACTCGACTCAAGTCTGAGCCTCTTCTGGCTCAATCTCGATTCCGAAAACCAATATGTCGGCGACGCCGGCACGACAGAATTTGGCCGCCCGAGCCGCCGTTACGGCATCGAATTCGCGAATCACTATCGCCCCACGCCCTGGATCAGCTTCGATGGCGACGTCGCGCTGGTGAACACGCGCTTCCGCGGCGTCGATCAGAATGCATGGCTCAGCTATGCGGAACTGACGACGGCGGAGACGCTGCCTTACGGAACCTTCCTTGGCAACGCCCCTGGCAACTATCTCTTCAACGCCCCCGCGATCGTCGCGATGGGCGGGCTTGAAATCGGCGAGGCCACCGGTTGGTTCGCCGGCATGAAATACCGCTATTTCGGCGCGCGGCCGTTAACCCCGGACGGCTATTTCACCTCACCCGCCACTGGCACTTTCAACGCGCGGCTCGGCTATCGCTGGGCGGACGGCTGGCGCATCCAGTTCGACGCCTTCAACATCTTCAATTCGCGCTCCGACCAGATCACTTACGCCTATGGGTCGCTGCTGCCGAGTGATCCTCTCTACCAGCAGTGCGTCAACGGCCTCGCTCCTGGCGCCGTTTGCGGGGTCGGCGTCATGGACCGCCATTTCAAGCCGCTCGAGCCCGCAGCCGTGCGCCTGACGTTCGGCGGTCCGATCAGTTTTGATTCGCTGCCCGATTTCACAGCGCCGCTGCGGGTCGTGCCGGACTGACCCGCGTTCAACCCGTTTTGCGCTGCTGCATATAGCTGCGCAGGACGGCGTTGATCCGCCGCTGATAGCCGGGACCTTGCGACTTAAAATAATCGATCAGGTCCTGATCGAGGCGGATCGAGATCGCCTGTTTTTTCGGTGGCGTGACGACCTCCGCCTTGCTCCAGTCGATCGGCTCGCCCGCCCAATCGGAATCGCTTCTGACAGCAGCGTCAATTTCCGCTTCAGTCATTTTCTGTCTCAACGTTATCCTCCGCGATCTGGCCGTGAGTCGGGCGGGCGAACCGAAT
>JALHNR010000354.1 GCA_022843525.1 Methylocystis sp.
TTCAGCGCTTCTCGTCCGATCAGGTCGTCGCCTTCAATCGACGCCAAGCGCAGATCATCCGGCGTCATGCGCCGGACACGACGATCCTCCATAATTTCATGGGCGCGTTCGTCGACTTCGACCACTATGCGCTGTCGGATGATCTCGACGTCGCCGCGTGGGACAGCTACCCGCTCGGCTTTCTCGAACGCTCGTCCCACGACGACGCCTTCAAGCTGCGCTACATGCGCGTCGGCGATCCCGACTTTCAGGCCTTTCATCACGATCTCTATCGCGCCTGCGGGCGTGGCAGATGGCAGGTGATGGAGCAGCAGCCGGGGCCGGTGAATTGGGCGCCGTGGAATCCGGCTCCCGCCGAGGGCGCCGTGCGGCTCTGGACCTTCGAGGCTTTCGCCGCCGGCGCCGAGGCGGTGAGTTATTTTCGCTGGCGGCAGGCGCCTTTCGCGCAAGAGCAGATGCATGAAGCGCTGCTGCTGCCAAACGCCGCGCCGAATGACGCCTATCATGACGTCGCGCGCATTTCTGAGGAGCTCGCCATGCTCGATGCGCGCGTCGAAACGGCCCGGGCGCAAGTCGCTCTGGTCTTCGACTACGAAAGCGCCTGGGCGTGGCGCATCGAGCCGCAAGGCCAGGACTTCTCCTATTTCGATCTCGTCATGTGCTTCTATCGGGCGCTGCGGCGCGCGGGGTTCTCCATCGACGTCATACCGCCGACCGCGGCGGCGATCGCTGATCGAACGCTGATCCTTGTCCCAGCGCTTGTTGCGCCGTCTCACGACTTCGCAGAGGCGCTGGCGAACAGCGGCGCAACCATCCTTCTAGGTCCGCGCACGGGATCGAAGACCGCTGATTTTCAAATACCGGCGGATCTCCCTCCCGGCGTTTTGCGACGCATTATCGACATTCGCGTCAGACGTGTCGAAAGCCTTCGGCCAGGCGCAGGGATTACGGTGTCCCGACATGGCGCTTTCGTGCGGTGGCGCGAATTCTTGGCTCTCGGCGAGAACGTCGCGCCCGAGTTCACATCGGAAGACGGCGAGACTGCGCTGGCGCGATCCGACAACGTCTTTTATCTCGCCAGTTGGCCCGACGAAGAATTGCTGACGAGCGTGCTGCGACGGGTTTTCGTTGTCGCCGGCATATCGACGCTCGACCTTCCGGAGGATATCCGCGTCCGCGACAATGGGGCGATGCGCTACATTTTCAACTACGGCGCGACGACGACGGACATCTCGGCGCTGGTCGGCGAAGAGACTCTCTTGATCGGAGAGCGCCTTCTCGAACCTTGCGGCGTCGCCGTCTTCAGGCGTCGCGACTGCTTCAAACGCGCTGCTCAGAACACCAGCCAAGACGCGACGACAAAATAGGTCAAGAGGGAAAACGTGTCCTGCACCACGGTCGCGACCGGGCCGGAGCCGAGCGCTGCGTCATAGCCGAGCCTTGCAAACAACCAAGGCATGAGAAATCCGAACGTCGTTGCGATGGTGCTCGCGACCGCCAGCGAAATTCCGACGGTGGCGGCGAGGCCGACGCTCGAAAAGAAGAACCAGACAATCGGGAAAGCGAGACCGCCGAGCATCGCGCCGAGCAGCGCCCCGGTGCCGAGCTCTCCGGCGAAGAGCGGCAGCAGGGCCGAATCGGTCAGGGAGAGACCGCGGATGACGACGACTTCCGACTGCGTGCCGACCGAATCCGCGAGATAAACGATCGCGGGGATAAAGAAGGCGACGGCGATATGCGCGCTGAGCGCGGTTTCGAAGCGCGACATCATGGCGGTCGCCGCGGCGCTGCCGGCCATGCCGACAAGCAGCCAGGGCAATCGATAAAGCGCGCGACGGTGCGGCGCGGCCGTCAACGCGTCTCTTGCAGCCTCCGACTTGCCAAGGATGCCCACCATGTGATGCAGATCCTCAAGATGCTCGTCGCGCAAGATTGTCATCAGCGCGCGCGCCGGGACGGCGCCGAGAAATCTTCCTTCGGCGTCGCAGACGGCCAAGATCGACAGGCCCGAGTGAATGGCGACGCTCGCCGCAGCTTCGCGATCCGCGCCGAGCGGGACGCTGTAGGCTTCGGCCGTTCGGGCAATGTCATGCAGCGGCGTCGTCTCCGGCGCGCCAAGCAGATCGCGTATGGCGACGACGCCAGTCAGGCGACCGTCTTCGGCAAGCACGAAAACATGCGAGGCGTCGTCGAAACGCTGGCCGATCAACCGCGTCCGCGCCTCGCCGGCGCTTTCCTGCGAGCGGGCCAGAGGCACGGACGTCACGAGATAGCGCCCCACGGTCTGGCCGTTCATCTCCACTGGAGGCAGGCGGCGGTCGAGAGTCGGAATACGGGACATTGCGGTCATGGCTTCTCATGATGTTCTGAGAGACAAGCGGCGTCCGGGCCGATTGAGCAGCGGGTAGCCGCAGCTCATAGCACCGCGCCACGTTACAGTTATGTGACCGCGTTCGCGCGCTCTTTTCGCGGGCGCGTCGATTGTTGCCGATGGGATGTCTTGATAGGATTTCCTGGCCGTCGCCGCTTGGCCCCGGCGGCCCGTAGCGAATCGGACCGGAGTCGAAGTGATGAAACCCATAGGATTTGCGTTGGGCGCTTTGACGGGCGCCGCCGCCGTTTTGCTCCTGAACCGTCAGGGAACGCAGCGCCTGCGCCCGGTCGCCAAGGCGGCAATGAAAGCTGCGGTGATGGCCTATCACGAAGCGCGCGTGCAAGGCGCCGAACTCGCCGAGGCCGCCGAGGATCTCTTCGCTGAAGCGAAGACCGAGGCCGCCGCCGACATTTTCGCGGCCGCGGTGGCCGCCGCCCAGGCCAAGGCCGCGCAAGCCAGGCCCGAAGCAAAGACCGAAACGAAGCCCGAAGCGACGTCAAAGCCCGAGAGCGCGGCGCCAGCTGGCGAGGCTTCCGCCTCGCGCGCCGCAGGCGAGAGCGCGTAAATGAACGACGCAATCCTGCCCCTGGCGCAGGTGGCCCACGCCATGCCCGGCCGCGCACGGCTGCGTGTCGCCGACCGCCGCGGCGACGCCGCTTATTTCGCTTCGGTCTCCAAGGGCCTGTCGGCGATCGCCGGCGTTCGCAACGTCGAAGTGGCGCCGCTGACGGGCAGCGTGCTCATTCAGCACAGCGGGCCCTTGGCGCGCATCGGCGTCGCGGCGCAGGAGGCGCGGCTCTTTGTCGTCGGCGAAGCGCCTCCGGCCGCGCGCGAGACGCCGGAGGTTTCCATCGATCCAAAGGTCATCGCGGCGCTGGCGCTCTTTGCAGCAGCGCTGTGGCAAATGTCGAAGGAGAGCGTTTTGCCGCCGGCGATCACCCTGCTTTGGTATGCGAGCCGGCTGGGCGGAGTCTGGTCGCTGGATGGCGACGGCGGGAATGGGGAGTAGGCTCAACCCTTAAGCGCATCCACGACATCCAGCGCTTCCCACGGGAGGTCGAGATCGGCGCGGCCGAAATGTCCATAGGTCGCGAGCGGAAGATAGAAGCCGGCGGGGCCGCACCTCTGGGGCCCGGTGCGCAAGCCGAAGCGGCGGACGATCGAGCCAGGCCGGAAATCCAGGAGCGCGGCGAGGCGTCTGGCGATTTTCTCATCCGCAAGATAGCCGGTACCGAAGGTCTCGACCGAGAGACTGATGGGCTCCGCCTGCCCCGCCGCGTAAGCCAGGTGGACTTCGCAGCGCTCGGCGAGGCCCGCCGCGACGATGTTCTTGGCGGCGTGCCGCGCGGCGTAGGCGCCGGCGCGTTCGATGCGCGAAGGGTCCTTGCCTGACAGCGCCGAGCCGCTCTGGCGCGCGATCTCGCCATAGGCGTCGATGCCGCTCTTGCGCCCGGTCAGGCCTGCGTGGCGCGCCGGTCCGCCGATTTCAAAGGGTTCGCCGGCGTTGACGTGAACCGTCGTGTGAGCGTCCGGCCTCATGTCGCCCGCGGAAAGCGCATCAAGCGCGATCGCGCGCAGCCGGTCGAACTTGGCGTCGTCCATCGCCGCGCCGTCAAAGGCGACGGTCAGCGAGACCCCATAGATTCGTGCGGGGCGACCGCCGCGATATTCAATCGAGACTTGCGTCTTGGCGTCGGGCGAGAGCGACGAAAATCCTTCGCGCCGAGCGGCGTCGAGGGCGCGGGCGACCCTATGCGCGAGGCTGATCGGCGCCGGCATGAATTCAGGCGTATCGCGACAGGCGTAGCCGAAAACATTGGCTTGCTCATGCGCGACGCGCCTGCTGATCGCCGCGTCGTCGTCAAGCTCTTGGAGAGGCGGCTCGCGCGCCTCGAGCGGCAATTCAACAAAGCTCGTCAGTATCGAGCAATTGCGCGCGTCGAAGCTTCCGGCGGCGTAACCTGCGTCTTGCATCACAGCACGCGCGAGCGCCGGCAAATCGACGAGCGCGTCGGCGGCGTATCGCGCGGCGAGGAAGACGACGCCCGTCG
>JALHNR010000355.1 GCA_022843525.1 Methylocystis sp.
GGAGAGGCCGAGCGAACCTAAAATCGCGGCGATGACGAGCTGACCGACAAAAATCGCCGCCGTGATCTTGAAGGTCACCGGATCTTTGCCGAAGAGTTCGCGCACTTGCGGATATTTTTCGAGGATCAGCTTGCGCCGCTCGACATGCGAGCGGTCGGCGCCATTGGCCGTGACGGATATGCCATTCATGACGTTGCATCCTGTAGCTGAGTTGCCGTGACGCCGTCGCGCATACGCATCGCCTCGCCGCCGCCGACCGTGAGGCGTTTTTCATAAATGCGATGAATCTTGTCGACCTTGCCGCCGAACATTTCGATCGGCCGGCGCATGTCGGCGTTGCTTTCCAACACCCAGCCCGCTTCGAGATGCGGAATGCGGATTTTCGCGTGGCGCCGCCGCATCTCTTCGACCAGCGACAGGAAGATGGCGCCGCCGGTCGCGCTTCGTTGCAGCGTCTTGCGCGTGCCAAGCAGCAACAGCCGCGCCGACTTGAATTGATGCGAGCGGAAACGCTTAAACGCGCGCGCCCAGCCGAAGGGGAACAGGCGGCCGTTGAGATCGGCGAGAATTTCGTTGAGATTGGGAAGCGCGATCGCGAATGACTGCGGAACGCCGTCAAGCTCGACGACGATGCCGAAATCCGCCGGCACGAGAAATTGCAGCGCGTCGGCGTCGGAGTCGAATTCTTCCTTGGTGAAGGGCACGAAGCCCCAATTTCCGCTCCAGCCGTCGTTGAACAGCTCGGCCATCAGCGCGGTCTCGCCCTGCTTCAAGGCCTTCATGTTCAACGGCCGGAGTTTCAAGCGATCGCGCCATTCGCGCCGCGTGGAAATACGCGCCGGCTTGTCGCTCTCGTCTCTCGAAATGTCGAAGCGGTAGGACAGGAGGTCTTGCGCCTTCTCGTAGCCCAGCGCCTCGAGATGGCGCGAGAGATAGGGCGGATGCCAGGGCATGAAAAACATCGGCGTCGCGTCGAAGCCATCGACAAGAAGTCCGCACTCCTTGTTGACCGACGGCGAGAACGGTCCGTTGATCCGCTCCGCGCCCTTGGCGCGCAGCCAGTCCTCGGCGGCCTGAGTCAGCGCGCGCACGACCTCGACGTCGTCGATGGCGTCGAGCGCGCCGAACTGCGCATTGGAGGCGCCGACGGGCGTGACGCCGGGCTTGTAGATCTGCGCCATGATGCGCCCGACCCATTGGCCATCACGGCGGGCGAGAAATTTCTGCTCTTCGACGAGCTTGTAATGCGGGTTGAGCTTATGCGCGAAAACGCTCCAGCGCTCGATGTCGAGCGGCGGCGCGAAGCCTTCGGCGCCGGCGTAAAGCAGCCGCGGCAGCCTGCAGAAGGTCGCAAAGCGCAAAGGGCCGTCGACCGGAAGAATCTCGATCCGCGCCATATGCAAGTCCTAGCGGCCGCTGGCCTTAATCGAAAGCGTCAAAGTGACGCGGGAGTCAGCGCTAGCCGCCCGCCATCGCCGCGGCGACGATCTGATGCGCCTCTTCCGTCACCGGCGGCATGTCGCGCAGCATCTGGATGACGCCGCGGATTTCCGCTTCGCTGTGGTTCGCGGAGAAGAAGAAGCGCAGCCGCGGCCCGTCCTTCGGCACGCCGATGCGCACGACGGGCGGCACGTAGTAGCCGTTCTCCAGCAGATGCTGCGACGCCCACATGGTTTCGACGTCGCTCGAGAACAGGATCGGCACGACGCCGCGGCCGATCGCCGGGCCGGTCGAGAATCCCGCTTCATGCGCCACGGTGCGGAAGAGCTCGGCGTTGTCCGCGAGCTTCGCGATGCGCCAGGTCTCTTCCTGCATCAGCCGAAGGGCGGTGCGCGCGGCGGCGAGAATGACGGGCGACAGGCCCACGCTGTAGACGAAGCCCGGCAGCGTATAGCGGAACCAATCGATGACCTGCTTCTTGCCGCAGACATAGCCGCCGCAGGACGCGAGCGTCTTCGACATGGTGCCGACGATGAGGTCGATGCGCGCCGGATCGACGCCCTGATGTTCGGCGAGGCCGCGGCCCGTCGCGCCGAGCACGCCGAGCGAATGCGCCTCATCGACAAGCAGCCAGACCTTGTATTTGTCCTTGATGGCGAGAAGCCGCGGCAGGTCGGCGGTGTCGCCGTCCATGCTGTAGACGCCCTCGACCACGATCAGGACGTTGCGGTATTCCTCGCGATGACGCGCGAGCAGATGTTCGAGATGATCTAAATCGTTGTGGCGGAATTTGACGACCTGCGCCGGCGCGCCGTCGGCACCCGCGACGATGCTGTTATGCGCGAGTTCGTCGATGAAGATCGCGTCCCGCTTGCCGCTCATCAGCCAGGCGATCGTCGTCACATTGGATAGATAGCCGGAGACGAGCGTCAGCGCGCTCTCCATGCCGAGGAATTCGGCGATCTCCGCCTCGAACGGCTTGTGCGTGGTGCGTTCGCCGCCGACAAGCCGCGAGGCCAGCGCGCCGATGCCGAGGCCGTCGATCTCGCGCTTTGCTTCCTCGCGGATCCGCGGGTGATTCGCGAGGCCGAGGTAGTCGTAATTGGCGAAGCTGACGAAGTGCTTGCCCTGCGCCTCGAATTCGGCGCGCAGCCTGTCGATCTGGGCGAAGAACGGATCGCTGAATTCCAGCAAGGCGTTGCCAGCAAAACGGAATCGCCTTGCCGCGTAATCCTCTAAGCTCTTATGCTTCGTCACTTATTGGGCAATCCCTGGATAACGGGCGCGCCGCGCGCTATTGGCGAGAACTTGGGCCGCTGAGCGTCCAAGAAAGGGTCTGCGCTGCTTAGCATTCCCGTCCCGTCTGCGCCAGCGGGGCGGCTCGGGGCGGGCAGGGCGCTTGAGGCGCGAGCGGACGGGGCCATCGCCAAACACGCTCTCTGTCCGCCCTGTCTGGCGGATTCGGTCGCAAAGCCTTATGCGGAGCGCATGTCGATCGATGTGTCCCAGCCCGTTCAGCCGCCCGTCGACGGCGCTTTACGTCTTTGCGTCGACAATCTCGGCGTTTTGCGCGGGGGCCGGCGCGTGCTCGATCGCGTGAGCTTTTCGCTTTCCGCCGGCCGGGCGCTGATCGTGACGGGCCCCAACGGCGCCGGGAAATCGACGCTGCTGCGGGCCTTGGCGGGACTCCTGCCGCGCGCGGGCGGCTCGATCGCTCTCGAAGGTGGGCCGCCCGACGTCGAACTGCCGCAGCAGGCGCATTATCTTGCGCATAACGATGGCTTGAAGTCGGCGTTGACGATCGAGGAGAACCTTGATTTCTGGGCGCGCTATCTCGCCCGAGAACCAGACCAACGCAGCCATACGATCGACGCCGCCCTCGCGATCGTCGGTCTTGGCCATGTCGCTGGCGCGCCGTTCGGCGTGCTGTCCGCCGGTCAGAAGCGGCGCGCGGCGCTGGCGCGTCTCCTCGTCGCCTTTCGGCCGCTCTGGCTGCTCGACGAGCCGCTGACCGCGCTCGACCGCGCCTCACGTGAAAAATTCGCTGTGGCCATGAGCGATCATTGCGCCCACGGCGGATTGATCGTCGCCGCAACGCATGAGCCGCTCGGGCTCGAAGAGGCGGCGTCGCTTGCCTTGGGCGGCGCCTCGTGAGTTCTCCGCTCGCCGCGCTTTTCCTACGCGAATGGCGCGTCGCGCGCCGCATCGGCGGTTCCGGCGCGATGGGCGTCGTGTTCTTCCTGACGCTTGTCGCGATCGTGCCCTTCGCCGTCGGTCCGGACCCCAATCTTCTCGCCCGCATCGGACCGGCGATCCTCTGGATCGCGGCGCTGCTGGCGACGCTGCTTTGTCTCGACCGCCTGTTTCAAGCCGACGCCGAGGATGGCTCCCTCGATCTCTTCCATCTTTCTGAGACCCCGCTCGAATTGGCGGTGCTCGTCAAATGCGCTGCGCATTGGGCGGCGACCGGCCTGCCGCTCGTCATCGCCGCGCCGTTTCTGGGGTTGATGCTGCAACAGGAGGCCATGGCGCTTTTGGGCGTCGTCGCGACGCTGCTTGTCGGCACGCCGGCGCTCACGCTGATCGGCGCCATCGGCGCGGCGGCGACGGTGACCGTGCGACGCGGCGGCCTGCTGATGGCGCTGCTCGTCCTGCCGCTGACGATACCGGTGCTGATCTTCGGCGTCTCCGCCGCGGAGGCGGCGAGCGGCGGAACCGTGCCCTTCTACGCGCCCTTCGCGATTCTCTGCGCGATCACGCTCGCCGCTCTCGCGCTGTGCCCCTTCGCGGCCGCCGCGGCGCTGCGCTATCTCGGCGAATAGGTTGCAGCGTCAATCAATGCACACGCGCCCGCTGTTCGAGCGGCCCGTGAGGCTGTGGGTATGATTGCCGCTGCGGCTCGTGACATGAACGAAGTTCTTCATCTGGCCGCGTCGTCCAAAAACGCACCGCTTGGCGTTGCCGATCTTGAATGCGCCCTG
>JALHNR010000356.1 GCA_022843525.1 Methylocystis sp.
CTTCGGCGAAAGCGGCGATATAGGGGTCGACCGGCGAAATCATCAGATGCACGTCGAGCGTCAGACTCGTCACTGGCCGCAGCGCCGCGACGACGCCGGGCCCGAAGGTGATGTTGGGCACGAAATGCCCGTCCATCACATCGAGGTGGATCCAGTCGGCGCCGGCGTCGGCCATCGCGCGCGTCTCCTCGCCCAGCCGCGCGAAGTCGGCCGAGAGAATCGAGGGCGCGATGACCACATTCGACACGGCGCTACTCGGCCGCCTTCTTGCCGGCGAACTGCGGATCGAGCGCGCCGCTGGCGTAGCGCTTGGCCATTTCGGACAGCGGGATCGGCTTGATCTTCGAGGCCTGGCCCGCCGTGCCGAACTCCTCGTAGCGCTGCTTGCAGACGGCGCGCATCGCCTCCATCGCGGGCTTCAAATATTTGCGCGGATCGAACTCGCCCTTGTTCTTGCCGAGAACGTCGCGGATCGCCGCGGTCATGGCGATGCGATTGTCGGTGTCGATGTTGATCTTGCGCACGCCATATTTGATGCCGCGCTGAATCTCGGCGACCGGCACGCCCCAGGTTTGCGGCATCTCGCCGCCGGCGGCGTTGAAGGCGTCCTGCAAATCCTGCGGCACCGACGACGAGCCATGCATCACGAGATGCGTGCTGGGCAGGCGGCGATGAATCTCCTCGACGACCTTCATCGCCAGAATCGCGCCGTCGGGCTTGCGCGAGAATTTATAGGCGCCGTGCGACGTGCCCATGGCGATAGCAAGCGCATCGACCTTGGTGCGGGCGACGAAATCCTCGGCCTGCGCCGGATCGGTCAGAAGCTGGTCGTGAGAAAGCTTGCCTTCGGCGCCGTGCCCGTCTTCCTTCTCGCCCATGCCGCTTTCGAGCGAGCCGAGCACGCCGAGTTCGCCTTCGACCGAAGCGCCGACCCAATGCGCCATGTCGACGACGTTGCGGGTGACGCGCACATTGTAATCGTAATCGGCAGGGGTCTTGCCGTCGGCCTTGAGCGAGCCGTCCATCATCACCGAGGTGAAGCCGAAGCGGATCGCGCTGGCGCATGTCGCTTCGGCGTTGCCGTGGTCAAGATGCATGACGAGCGGAATATCGGGCCAGATCGCCGCGAGCGCCTCGATCATCTTGGCGAGCATGATGTCGTTGGCGTAGCTGCGCGCGCCGCGTGACGCCTGGATGATGACCGGCGCTTCAACGGACGCGGCCGCCTCCATGACGGCGAGGCCCTGCTCCATATTATTGATATTGAACGCCGGAACGCCGTAGTCGTGCTCGGCGGCGTGATCGAGCAGTTGCCGCAGGGTGATGAGAGCCATTGTCGCCTCCGCTATCTCTTACGTCTTAACTAGTGTGCGCGCCGCGCCAGCCACAGCCTCCGCCGTGACTCCGAAGTGCTTGTAGAGTTCGGCCGCCGGCCCGCTTGCGCCAAAACCGCTCATGCCGACGAAGGCGCCGCGCTCGCCGACCCAGCGGTCCCAGCCGAGCCGAACCGCCGCCTCGACCGCAACGCGCGGGGCGCCGCCCAGCACTTCGGCGCGATAGGCCTCGGACTGAGCCTCGAACAGCTCCCAGCACGGCATGGAGACCACGGCGGCCTTCAGGCCTTGCGTGTCCAGGATGTCGGCGGCGGCGAGGGCGATTTCAACCTCGGATCCCGTGGCGAGCAGCGTGACGTCGCGCTTTCCCGCCGCTTCACGCAGCACATAGGCGCCCTTGGCGGACAGGTTTTCGCCAATGGGCCGCTCGAGCGTCGGCAGGTTCTGTCGCGACAAGCTCAAGACTGAGGGCGTGTGGCGGCTAGCCAGCGCCAGCTCCCAGCATTCGGCGGTCTCAATCGCGTCGGCGGGGCGAAAGACGTGGAGATTCGGCATGGCGCGCAACGCCGCCAGATGTTCGACCGGCTGATGCGTCGGCCCGTCTTCGCCAAGGCCGATCGAATCATGGGTGAGCACATAGATGACGCGCAGGCCCATGAGCGCCGAGAGGCGGATCGCGCCGCGGGCGTAATCGGAGAACACCAGGAAGGTGCCGCCGTAGGGCGCGAATCCGCCATGCAGCGCTATTCCGTTCATCGCCGCCGCCATGCCGAATTCGCGCACGCCGTAGTGGATGTAGCGGCCCGAAAAATCGTCCGGGGCGACCTCGCCCATGCCCTTGGTGATGGTGAAGTTCGAATGCGTCAGGTCGGCCGAGCCGCCGATCGTCGCCTGCGTCGCGGCGTTGATGACGCCGAGCGCCATTTCCGAGGATTTCCGCGTGGCGACTTTCGGCTTTTCGGCGGCCAGCGTGGCGCGGAACTCGGCGAGCGGCCTGGCGATTTCCGCCGCGACGTCGGCTTTCATGAAGGCGTCGAAGGCGGCGCCTTTCGGCGAAGCGGCGCGTCGCGCCTCCCAGGCTTCGCGCGTCTTTGCGCCGCGCCGTCCCGCCGCGCGCCAGGCCTCCAGCACGTCGTCGGGCAATTCGAACGGCGCATGCGGCCAGGAGAGCGCCTCTCGCGCCCCGTCGATTTCCGCCGCGCCGAGCGGCGATCCGTGGCTACTTTCCTTGCCCTGCTTTGTCGGCGCGCCATAGCCGATCAGCGTTCGGCAGCCGATGAGCGAAGGCCGCGGATCGGCCTGCGCCGCGGCGATCGCCTGCGCGACCGCTTCGGGATCGTGGCCGTCGACATGGGCCACATGCCAGCCGGCGGCGGCGAAACGCGCGAGCTGGTCCGTCGAGGTCGCCAGGCTCGTCGGCCCGTCGATCGAGATCGAATTGTCGTCCCAGAAGAGGATGAGCTTTGAGAGCTTCAGATGTCCGGCGAGGTCGATCGCCTCATGGCTGACGCCCTCCATCAGGCAGCCGTCGCCGGCGATCACATAGGTGAAATGATCGACGAGATCGTCGCCAAAGCGCGCCGCCGAGAGGCGCTCGGCGATCGTCATGCCGACCGCGGTCGCGAGTCCCTGGCCCAGCGGACCGGTGGTCGTCTCGATGCCGGCGGCGTGGCCATATTCGGGATGGCCTGCGGTCGGAGAACCGAGCTGGCGGAAGTTTTCGAGCTCCTTGCGGCCCATGCCCGGGTAACCGAGGAGATAGAGCAGAGCGTAAAGCAGCATCGACCCGTGGCCGGCGGACAGCACGAAACGGTCGCGGTCCGGCCAGTCGGGCTGGCTGGCGTCAAACTTCATGAAGCGCTGGAACAGCACGGTCGCGACGTCGGCCATGCCCATCGGCATGCCGGGATGGCCGGATTTCGCCTTTTCGACCGCGTCCATCGCCAAGGCGCGAATGGCGTTGGCGTAGCGCGTCGGATCGGGTTTTGCGTCCGCCGTCGAAATTTCCTTGGCCGCCGTCAATATAGTGTCGTTCACGTCACGCCTTTCCTGCGTCTGACCAGTTCGAGGATCCTCGGAGTAAGGATCAGCTGCATCGCGAGATCAAGCTTATTGCCTGGAATTACGATGGAATTGGCGCGCGACATCCAGCTTCCCGCGATCATCGACACGAGATAGGGGAAGTCCACCCCTCGCGGATCGCGAAAGCGAATGACGACGATCGACTCATCGGGCGTCGGAATCGAGCGCGCCACGAAGGGATTAGAGGTGTCGACCGTCGGCGCGCGCTGAAAATTTATGTCCGTTTCCGAGAACTGGGGACAAATATAATGCACGTAATCGTGCATGCGCCGCAGAATCGTCTCGGTGACGGCCTCGGTCGTATAGCCGCGCGAGTGCCGGTCGCGATGCAGCTTCTGCGTCCATTCGAGATTGATGACCGGCACCACGCCGATCTTGAGATCCGCGTAGCGCGCGACATTGACGTCGTCGGTGACGACCGCGCCGTGCAGCCCTTCATAGAACAGTACGTCGGTATTGGCCGGCAGTTCTTCCCAGTCGGTGAATGTGCCAGGCGGCACGCCGAGCCGCGCCGCCTCGTTTTCATCATGCGCATAATGGCGGTAGCGGCCGGAGCCCGTCTCGCCATATTCGCGAAAGAGCGTCTCGAGTTCCGGCAGCAGATTGGCTTGGGGTCCAAAATGGCTGAAATTTTGGTTGCCGACCGCATGCGCCTCGGTGAGCTTCGCCTTCATCTCCCCGCGATCGTAGCGGTGGAAGCTGTCGCCTTCGACATAGGCGACCTCGATGCGCTCGCGGCGGAAAATCTGCTCGAACGTCGCCTTGACCGAACTCGTGCCGGCGCCGGACGAGCCGGTGATGGAGATGATCGGATGTCTGACCGACATGGGCGCGCGACCCGGACCCTACGAGCAAGGCGAACTGGCGGCCTGCGGCGGGCCGGCCGACCGCGGGGGCTCCGGCGGCTTGTCGCACGGCGCGCGGGCAAAGGAAAGGCTTCCGCTCCGCGATCTGCGCAGCGAGAGGCCGCCGCTGCGGAGCTTCAACCGCGGTGAGCAGCCCCTC
>JALHNR010000357.1 GCA_022843525.1 Methylocystis sp.
TTCAACTGTACATCATTCGGGCGTTTTCTCAATTCAAATGTATACGCGTAAATCAGCAGCGTTTCGTAACGCATTGAAATTCAACAGGCCGATTTCTCAATTTCTGATGTGTCCTGACACGCAGTGGGCGAAGGTCGGCGGCGTTCAACACGACGCGGCCAGCGCGCACTTCTTCGCCGCCGGCGCCAGTCTTGCCCGCCTCGACCAGCTTTTGCGTTGCCCCGGAGGCGATATTTCGCGCGCCGGAATCGGCTCCGCCGATGTTTCGCGCGCCGGCGGAAGAGCCGCCGATGCTTCGAGCCCCGGCAAAAACTTCGGGGAAGGAGGCCTCGAACCCGTTTTTGCCGGCGCCCTGCGGCAGCGCCTCGCCTTGCGCGCCGCAACCGCCTGCGCCGCGATAGCGCGTCTGCGCGAAGACGAAGGCGCCCTGCGCGACGCCGAACATCTCGCCGGCTTCGACGCGGCGCCGACGCCCGGCGGCCGCCTGCATCGGCTGTGGCGCCTGTTCACAACGCCTTCTGTGCGGCTCGATGCGCGCGTCGTGAGAGTCGCGGCCGATTGTCTCGATTTACCGCCGGCCATCGATTGCGAAGCGCTCGCCGCCCTTGTGGATGAGCGGTCGACAGCTGAGAATCCGCTCAATGCTGCGGCCCGCGTGAGCGCGCTAGCGCTGGGCGTCATCGGTGACGCGGCGCAATTCGACGCCGAAATTTTTGCGCTGTGGTTCGCCGATCTTGTGTTGGCGCGGCGCCTCGCGTGGCAGGCGCCGCTGCCGCTGTTGGCGACGACGATCACGCATCCATCGATGCGCACGGCGACCGGACGCCGACCACGGCCGAGCGATGCCGATTGGGATTTGAGCGCCGCGCGCGCCATGGCGCGCGCGGCGCAAGAGTCTTACGCGCTGGCGACAGAACTGTCGCGGCGTTCCAATATACTGTTGAGCGTTGCGCCAAAATTGCGCGCCAAAAAGGCGGCGCGCGTCGTCGATTTGTTGCTCGCCGACGATTGCGTTTCGCCGACGCGGGCGGCGACGTCGGCCGGCCTTTCCGATCGCGCCACGCGGCGTTTGTTCGATCGGTTGATGGCGCTTGGCGCCGTGCGCGAACTCTCCGGTCGCGCCAATTTTCGACTTTACGGACTGTGACATGAAAAGGATGCCGACATGCCGTCGATGAAGGCGCATCCACACGACACTGCGCGGCCGCCAACGCGTCGTGTGCCGCGGCGCGATGGGGATTTGCTGTTCGACGCCGATCTTTCCGATCTGCCACAGGCGATGCGCTGGCGCGAATGGATGGGGCGCGTCGAAGCGGCGATCTTCGCCGCGCCGTCGCCGGTCACGCGCGACGCGCTCACCAAACTGGTCGGGCGCGATTGCAATTTTGATGATTTGATTTGCGACATTCGCGAAGATTTGCGGGCAAGGCCCTATGACCTCGTTCTCGTCGCCGGCGGCTATCAACTGCGCACCAAACCGCGCTACGCCGACGCCATTCGCGTCCTGAACAACGGCGCCCACGCCGCCGGACCGCCAGCGCTGACGCCGACCGAACTCCTCACCGTGACGGCGATCGCCTATCTGCAGCCAGCGACGCGCGCGGAGCTGTCGCAGTTTGCAGGGCGAGAAATCAGCCGCGACGTCATTGGAGCGCTCAAGCGCCATCGGCTGATCGACGCCGCATTGCGCGCGCCGGAGCCCGGCGCGCCGTTCGCCTACGTGACGACGAGGAAGTTCCTAGAGGTCTTCGGACTCGCGTCGCTGCGCGATCTCCCCGACATCGAACGGCTCGAAGACGAGGGACTTTTGGAGAGGCCGCAGCCGGAGGCCGATCTTGACGCCCTTCTTTTCGCGGAAGAGGAGGATCTCGAAGAGCATTGGGAATGACCGGTGATAGGGTTCGCAACTCCCTGCCTGCTCGTCGTCCTTTCACGGCGAAAACAGGGGTTCGAATCCCCTTTGGCGCGCCAAGAAAATCAATTGTCCGGACTGAAGACATAGGTAACAGTCTGTTCCTAAGACATGGGTGACAACCTCGGGCCGAAGGGGTTGTCGAGGGGTTGCAAGGTTTTCTGCTCCAGATCGATGAAGCCGAGATCGTAGCTCATGAAGCTGACGAGCCAAATGCCGTCGTCGATTTCCTTGATTCCGAGGCGCTGACCGGCGAGCACGGACGAGATGTTGACGCGCTTTCGATACATGCAGATGCGCCCGCATGAGGTGACCATCACGTCGCGATCGTGCAGCGGATAGTCGATTTCCGGTAATTTCCCGTCATAGGGCTTGGCGGACGGGCGATAGACATCGGCCGGGCGCTTCATGTCGAGCGCTTCGTGCGGCCTTTCGTCGTTGAACTCCTTGATGAACGCGTCGAAGCGGGCCTGTTGCTGCAAGCTGTTCATGCCGGGCGGACGGGTCGCCTCCTTCTTCAAGGTCAGGTGCATGCGCTCGTGGCGGCCGTTCTGCTGAGGATGGCCGGGCTTGATGCGCTCGATCTCGACGCCCAGGCGCAGCCACCAGACGGAGAGCTTGGAGAGGCCGAAGAGGCCGTTGGGGCTGGCGAAGGGAACGCCATTGTCGGAGCGGATGGCGCCGGGGAGGCCGCGCTCACGAAACAGCCGGCCGAAGGCGGTGATCGCCGGGTCCTCTCTGGTCGATTCCAGCGCCTCGCAGAGCAGCAGGAAGCGCGAGGCGTGATCGGTGACGGTGAGCGGATAGCAGTAGCGTCCGGAGCCGAGCTTGAACTCGCCCTTGAAGTCCACACACCAGAGATCATTGGGAGCAAGGCCGGGCGAAAGCTCCGTGCCCTGCGCCCGCGGGCGGCGGCGTCCGAGCGCCTTGACGAGGCCGTGCCGGCACAAGACCGCATGGATCGTGCTGTTGGCGGGGACGCGGAAATCGCCGTCGAGCTTGCGCAGCAGCAGCTCGCGATTCTTGCGCGCGCCCCAATGGGGCTTTTCACGCTTGCAGCGCAGGATGAGGCTTTCAATCTGCTCGGGCAGCTGGTTGGCGTAGCGCACCGGCCGCCGCGAGCGGTCGGTGAGCGCCTCGAGGCCGTGCTCCTTGTAACGATCGAAGATTTTGTATCCCGTCTTGCGCGAGATGCCGAACTCCCGGCACACATCGCTCATCGCCTCGCCGTCGAGCAGACGCGCGACGAACCGAAGACGCTCTTCCATAACCGAACACCCCTTCCAGGGCATTCGACACCTCCCGCCTAGACTGGCGGGAGGTGTCACCCATGTGTCCGGAACAAACTGTCACCCATCTCTCAGGTCGCTCACAATAAGTTGTGATAATAGACTGCGTCGAGCGCCGCTTCGTGCCAACATTTGCCGGATAAGCGTCGGCGAACGTCAGCGGATTCCGTCCCTCCGCCCACGAAAAAGCCCGGTCGTCGCCGGCCGGCTGGAGGTGCGGTGGGAAGGCCAGTCGCCGAGCACTTTTGGCTCGGCGCGGGCCGGTTCGTACGCGCGGAGCGATGCAGGCAACCGCGACCAGCCGCCATAGTTAATGCTATGCTGCCGCCATCTGCGGACGCTTGGTGCAAACTGACGGCCTGAAACCGTCGGTCTTGAGGAGGTCGCAATGGTGAAATTTGGCATCTTGGCGACGCTGGAGGCGAAGATCGGCAAGGAGCACGAGGTTGCAGCGTTCTTGAAATCGGCGCTGCCGCTCGTGGAAGCAGAGCCCGGCACAGTGTCGTGGTTCGCGATCCGAGTGTCACCCACCACTTTCGCCATTTTCGACGTTTTCAATGACGAAGCCGGCAGAGACGCTCATCTTGCTGGGGAAGTCGCGAAAGCGCTCATGGCGAAAGCGCCGGAGCTTTTCTCGCAGCCACCCAAAATCGGGAAGGTTGACGTGCTGGCGGCAAAGCTGGGCTGACAACACAAAAACGCACCGATCGCGTCGACGACTTTTTGCATGCCCGCCTCGGCTTCATCCGCGCGGCCTGTCGATGTGGCCAATTCCGCTTCCCGCACGGCAAGTGCTGGAGCGCATGGGCCGATTTGCTCTTCGGACTGCCTAATGGCAGCGGCGGTTTCCGATACAAGGTTTAGCGCGACGGTGACGGGGTCCGACAGCGGGTCCCTGTGCAGGCGCGCCCATCACGGCAAGGTCGCCTTCGATGCCATGCGGACGGCGCCGGGAACGCCGTTCGTTGCCCTGGCGAGGTGCGCCGCTTTGTCTGCTCCGTCTGCGGATGCCGGACGTTCATCTGATGCCAGATTGGCCGCCATATCGGGCGCGGGGGTGACACACCCTAGCGGTCTACTCTCTCCTGGGAAGAGTTCCAGCGCATCGCCGACCTAATCGGCCAGCCGCGCTACAACATCGCCCTACGACGCAGATTGAAGTCATCCGGCCAGCGGCTGGCGGCAATGAGCTTGTCCCGATGCGCTGGGGCCTTG
>JALHNR010000358.1 GCA_022843525.1 Methylocystis sp.
CTTGACGCCGCCGGTGATCAACAGAACCTTCTTGCCTTCAAAGCGGGGCCTGAATTTCGCGATCGCCGCCCAGGCGCGCGCTTCCTCGCGCGCGATCACCGCCTCGGTGCGGTCCATCAATTCGGCGGGCGCGCCGCGTTCGATCAAGAGCCGCGCGATTTCGCGTAATGAGTCGCTCGTGTCTTCGATGCCATAGAAGGAGCCCTCGAAGAAGGGGATGCCGTAGCGCTCCTCCATCTTGCGCGCGACATTGATCATCGCCTTGGAGCAGACCATCATCGCGGCCTTGGCGCGATGCGAATAAGCGACTTCGCGATATTTTCCGTCGCCTGAGATGCACGAGAGAATTCGAATGCCGATCTCGTCAAGGAGCGGCTTCACCTGCCATAGCTCTCCGGAGAGATTATATTCTCCGATGATGTTCAGGTCATAGGGCGTCGTATAGTCCGGCTCTTCGGTGCCGATCACATGCTGCAGCAACGCCTCGCCAGCGAGCTTGTTGCCAAGATTCTTCGGCCCGACGAAGCCCGGCGAATTGATCGGGATCACCGGCTTGCCAAATTTCTCTCGCGCCGCCTTACAGACGGCGTCGATATCGTCGCCGATCATCGCCGGCACACAGGTCTGATAGACAAACACCGCCGGCGGATCGTATTTTTCGATGATTTCCCTGATCGACTTGAAGAGCCGCTTCTCGCCACCGAAGACGACATCCGTCTCATTAATGTCGGTCGTGAAGCCCGTGCGCCAAAGATTGGACCCCGACGACTTTGCGCCGCGATTGTCCCAGGAATTTCCCTCGCAGGCGATGGGCCCGTGGACGAGATGAGCCACGTCAGTTAAGGGCTGCAGCGCGATTTTCGCTCCGTCGAAGGCGCAGCCGCCAGCGGCGCCGCCCGGCTGCAACTGCTTCGTACAGCCTTTCTTTCGTTCAGCTTCCGACTTGTTGGCGTTCTTGCCGCAACCAGGTTCGTTGAAGACGTCCTGAATGGTTGCCGAAAGCGAACTCATCAAGCTTCTCCTCGGTCGCGTTTGGAACGGATCTATGGAGCAAGAGTTGGACCGCTCCCGCGCATGAGCGCGGGAGCTTGGCGGCGGCGATCAGCGAATAATGTCGAAGCTATAGTCGCTCTTCGCCGGAACATTGGTGTTGCGGTCGATCTCCTCGAAAATCCGATCGAGAATCCACACCAGCGCGTTCAGGCCGCCTTGATAGCCCCACACCGGATAGCGGTGATGGTGGTGGCGATCGAAGACCGGGAAGCCGATGCGAATCAGCGGCGTTCCCGTATCGCGCTCAAGATATTTGCCGTAGGTGTTGCCGATCAGGAAATCGACCGGCTCCGTGAACAGCAGCGAGCGCATGTGCCACAGATCGCGCCCGGGATAGACATGGCAGTTCTTGCCGAAGGGCGAGCTGTCAAACAGCGCCTGAACCTTTTGCGCCCAGGCCTTGCCGCCATTCGTCGCGAGAACGTGCGTCGGCTCGGCGCCAAGCTCCAGCAGGAAGCCCGCGAGGCCCAGACAGAGATCGGGGTCGCCGTAAATCGCGAACTTCTTGCCATGAATATGCGCGCTCGAATCGGCCACCGCGTCAACAAGACGGCCACGCTCGCGCGTCAGCTCTTCGGGGATAGGCTTGCCAGTAATGCGCGACAACGTCATCAGGAACTTGTCAGTCGCGGAGACGCCAATCGGGTGATTGAAGGCGGCGACTTCCTGCCCATGCGCGGCGATCAGCGGCAGCGTCTTCTCGGTGCAATATTCCTGCATCGAGATCGTCGCCTTCGCGTTGATCGCACTCGCGGCCTCCTCCAGCGTCGTGCCGCCGTCATACATACGGAACTCGCCGTCGGTCGGCGTGTCGAAGACTTCGCTGTTGTCGGCAAGGATCGTGTAGTCGATTCCCATCAGTCCGAAGATGCGCTTGATTTCGCGCGTGTTGCCGACCGTATAGCCGTCGAAGCCGCCGATGAAGTTGATCGTTTCGTTCGCCGTGCGCTCCAGCTTGGGCGCCGTGCCCGCCTTGCCGTCCCAGAAATGCTCGATAATGCCCTTAAGAGCATTGTCATATCCGGTGACATGGCTGCCCACGAAGGCAGGGGTATGCGCGAAGGGGACGTCATATTCCTGCGGCACTGAGCCCTTCTCCTTCGAGGTTTTGATGAAGGCGTTGAGGTCGTCGCCGATGACTTCCGCCATGCAGGTCGTCGAGACCGCGATCATCTTGGGCTTATACATATTGTAAGTGTTGGCGAGCCCGTCGATCATGTTGTTGAGGCCGCCGAAAACGGCCGCGTCCTCGGTCATCGACGAAGAGACGCAGGAGCTCGGCTCCTTGAAGTGACGCGACAGATGGCTGCGATAATAGGCGACGCAGCCCTGCGATCCATGCACGAAGGGAATGGTGCCCTCAAACCCCACCGCAGCGAAAACCGCGCCGAGCGGCTGGCAGGCTTTGGCCGGATTGACGGTCAAAGCTTCCCGCGCAAAATTCTTCTCGCGATATTCGGGAGTCTTGGCCCATTCGCGAACCCGCTCGACTTCCGCGGGGTCGCGCGGATTCTCGAACATCTTCTTCTTGTTGGCCAGCATCTGCTGGTATTCCGGCCCCCTGAAGAGGTCGAAGTGGTCTAGCACATTTTCGGCATTCTGGGGCATGGCTAAGTCCTAAGCTTCATAAGAGAGGAAGGGTCCGGCGCCAAACAGCGTCCTTGCGCCGGACCCCGTTCAATCATTCGGCGGCTTGCAGGAGCGACGCCGGATCGACCTTCCAGGGCGCCTTCGCCATCTTCCAGACCGGCGCGTTGATCGCCATGTCCATGTCGCGCGCGAAGAT
Source organism: Methylocystis sp. (assembly GCA_022843525.1). GTDB lineage: Bacteria > Pseudomonadota > Alphaproteobacteria > Rhizobiales > Beijerinckiaceae > Methylocystis. The sequence continues at coordinate 2,840 of JALHNR010000358.1, forward strand.
CGCGAAGCCGTCATAGCCATGATAGGGGCCAGAATAGTCCCAGCTATGCATCTGGCGGAACGGCACGCCCATCTTCTGGAAGACGTATTTCTCCTTGATGCCGGAGCCGACGAGGTCCGGCTGGATTTTCTCGACGAAGCGCTCGAATTCATATCCGGTCACGTCGTCATAGATCAGCGTGCCGTCCTTCACGTAATGCTGGGCGGTGCGCTGATAGTCGTCATTGTGGCCGAACTCATAGCCAGTGCCGACAACTTCCATGCCAAGATCTTCATAGGCGCCGATCACGTGACGCGGACGCAGGCCGCCGACGAACAGCATGACCGTCTTGCCTTCGAGACGCGGACGATATTTCGCGATCACCGCATCCATCAGGGGTTGATACTTTGCAATGACCCGCTCGGCGCCTTCCTTGATCTTGTCGTCGAAATAGCCCGCGATCTTGCGAAGCGATTCCGCGATCTTGCTCGGTCCGAAGAAATTATACTCGCACCACGGAATCCCGTATTTCTCTTCCATGTGGCGGGAGATGTAATTCATCGAACGGTAGCAGTGCAGCACGTTCAGCTTCGCCTTCGGCGTCGCTTCCAGTTCCGCCAGCGAGCCGTCGCCCGACCACTGGGCGATCACGCGCAAACCCATCTCCTCGAGCAGAATGCGCGAGGACCAGGCGTCGCCGCCGATGTTGTAGTCGCCGATGATCGCTACGTCATAAGGCGTCGACTCGAAACGCGGCGCCGCGTTCGGATCCATCTTGTCGAAAACCCAGTCGCGAATCGCGTCATTGGCGATGTGATGGCCGAGCGACTGCGAAACGCCGCGGAATCCTTCGCAGCGCACCGGCACGATCGTCTTGCCCTCATATTCCTTCGACTTCTGCTTCGACACCGCCTCGATGTCGTCGCCGATGAGGCCGATCGGGCATTCCGATTGAACGGTGATGCCATTGTTGAGCGGAAACAGCTCCTGGATTTCGTCCATGATCTTGGCGAGCTTCTTGTCGCCGCCAAAGACGATGTCCTTCTCCTGGAAGTCTGACGTAAACTGCATCGTCACAAAAGTGTCGATGCCGGTGGTGCCGATGTAGTAGTTGCGGCGCGCCGCCCAGGAATATTGACCGCAGCCGACCGGACCGTGGCTGATATGGATCATGTCCTTGATCGGACCCCACACCACGCCTTTCGAACCTGCGTAGGCGCAGCCGCGAATGGTCATGACGCCAGGAATCGACTTGATGTTGGACTTGACGCCGCAATCCTGCTTGCCCTGCTCATGCACATTGAGGTGCTTGGCGCGACGCTTGGCGGTCTTCTCGGGATAGACTTTCAACACTTCTTCGATGAGCGCCTTGTTGCGGCTTTTGATTTCCGCGACGCTCTGGGCTGGTGATAGGCTCATCTTCCTCTCCGATCATTGAAGGTGAGAGCGGATCCACATCCGCTCTCTGAATGTTGCCCTACGCGATGGCGGCGAGTTCCGAGGCGGTCTTGCCGATCTGGCTTTCGTCGACCGCCTTCATGATGCCGTGCTCCATGAGCATGTCTTCGAGCTCGTCCATGGTGATCGGCGTCGGGAT
>JALHNR010000359.1 GCA_022843525.1 Methylocystis sp.
ACGTAAGCGAACTTCATTGTTGCTCAACGTTCGCCGCCGAAAATTTTTACAAGGCGTTAGGCTTCAAAACCGTAGCGGGGGCAGATATCCCTCTCGACTCGCAGGTGTCATTCCCGGCCGTTCTGATGCAGCACGCATTGTCGTGAGCAAGATGTCCGCCACACGGACGCGTTGGCCTCTAAAACCTGAGAATGCAACCGGCGCTGCTCCAATGAGCGGCGCCGGCTTCGCAATATGCGGCTGATGCGCCGGGCGAACTTAACGTCGATAGAGCTGCTCTAGCGCATCCGCGCCGAGGAGCTCGCGAAGACGGCCAAGGATCAGCAGCACGACGCCGAACGTCGCCAGCGACATCCAGCCGAAAAAGACGAAGCCCCAGTGCAGCGGACCTGCAAAGCCTTCGTCCATCGCCCAGAACGTGTGACCCCATTCATTGAATCCCACATTCGGGATCGTCATGAAGACGCCAACGACAAGAACCACGAAGGCGAGAGAATATCCCTTCGCAAAAGTCGGCAGGCGCGTTTTCGCATAGAAGAAAGCGCCGAGACCGATGATCGCAAAGAGCGGATATGCAATATAGAAGGTGATGATATTGCTCGGCGTGAAATCCGTGTCGCGCACGGCGGTCATGTGCCAGACAGCCGTCTGCTCCGAAAAGAAGCTTAGGCCCCAAAACAGGGCGAGCGAGAAAACGAGCAGCCACTGGACGAGATAAACGAGCCGTCGCGTTTCGGCCGCGGCTCCTAACTTCGCCAGATCGCGATCGCGCGTGCGCCACAGAAAGCCGACAAGGCCGACCGCACCCAAGGACGACGCGAGAATCGCAAATTGCAACAGGCCCATCCAATAGAGCTGAAACTCGGGGGAGAAGGAATCGAGACCAAATCTCCAGGCGAAAAGTTGTTCGTAGAGGCGCAGGATCGCCACGAACAGCATCAAGACCGCAACGCCGATAAGAACGGGCCTGGTGTCGATAATTCGTTCAGCGCTTTGGGCGGCGGAACGGGCCTCTGTTTTTGTCATGCTCATAAGTCATCTCCGAAAGACTGGTTATGCGGGGCATGAAAGCCCCATCGAATGGTTTTGATGCGCGCGCGCTCGGCAGTCGCCGCGTCTGCTCTCGCAGCCGTGGCGACAGGATCCGTTTGGAAGATTTCGCGAACGCGCTCTCGCCGGCGTCGCCATCGCAAGGATGGCGGCTGCGTTGAATTTCAGCGCAAGAAAAACGTCAGCCCTCGCGGGGAGGCGCTCGTGGCGATTGTGGCGCGCGCCGTGGCTCGATGCGCGGCGCCTGACTGGAAGTGTCCGGCCGAGGCGAATGAGCCTCGGTGGGAAAAATCAGAGCGATCGAAACAACTGGCTTGGAAGGAGGCGCGTCCAACGCGCCACTGTGAAGAACGCAACAGAATCCATGGCGGTGGCGTTCATTCGGGACAAGCGGCGGCTCGCCGTTCACCGCATCCTGCGGCGCACAGATCGTTCCGAAAGCGACGCCTTCTCCCAGCGCAACGGCGCCCGCGCCCGCGCCCGCGCTCGTGGTCTGCACGAGCATAAGCAAGGCGACGAGCCCCGCAAAAATGCGCGCGCGCTGACGTGTTCGCTGGAAGATTGGATCCACCGCCGCCTCTCGGGTTCCAAGCATCGAACTTAGGTTTCAATCCTGGACGTGGTCAAGCGAAGTGACGAAAAACCGCTGTGCGACCAAGCGACGCGTCGATTTTTGATGCAAGACAAAGCGAATGCGCGACGCCGTTTCGCGCTTGGTTACGTCGCTCGCGCTTGATCCGATTTGGTCGGAACTCCAGAACGGTGAGACATACTTCTCGCTTCTCGAATTAGCCTTCCAGCTTTGCCGTAGCTGTGCTCGACCGCGCAACTTTCGATCAGCCTTAAGACTCGCCGAGTCGCAGGCGCGACCATAGTTCTATCGGGTGACGCGTTATGCGGCGCACGAGTGGAAGAGCTATGCCGGAGGCGAAACCAGGCCTTGAGCGGGCGTCGATGCGCCCCATGGAAGACCCCCAGGATACCGTTCTCGAGGTCGTCCGCGGTCTCGTCATCGAGTTGCATCCGGATATGGTCGAGTCGCGTCTCGTGCAGCTCGACAGCGACCTTGATCGCGATTTGGCGCTGGATAGTCTGACCCGCGCCGAGCTGTTGCTGCGGCTCAACCGCAAATTCAAGGTGCAGCTCTCCGAACGGCTCCTCGGAGAGGTCAGCCGTCCCCGCGATCTCCTCAACGCCGTTCTCGCGGCCGGCGCCGCGGTCGCCCCTGCGGCGCCTCGTCCAGTTCCCCATCTTACATTCGAATCTGTGGACGAACCGCTCGAGGCCAAAACGCTGGTCGAGGCGCTGGCTCAACACGCAGAGCGGCATGGCGCGCGCGAAAATGTTCTACTTTGGCGCGCTGAAGGGCCTCCGGAGCCTCTGACGTATCACGACCTCTATCACGCCGCCCGGGCCGCGGCTGGCGGCCTTATCGAACGAGGCGTTGGCTCTGGCGATCGCATCGCGATCATGCTGCCGACGAGCCGTGATTTCTTCGTCGCCTTTTTTGCGGTTTTGTTCTGCGGCGCTGTTCCCGTTCCGATTTACCCGCCATTTCGTCTATCGCAGATCGAGGATCATCTGCGCCGCCAGGCCGGCATATTGTCGAACGCTGAGGCCTGTGCGCTGATCACGAATGACGAGATCAGAATTGTCGGACGCTTGCTCTACGGGCTGGTCGGCGCGCTTCAGCACATCGTTACCATTCCTGAGCTGAGCACTGCGGCGCCTTTGCCCACGCCATTGCCGGCGCCGCCCGACGCGACAGCGCTCATTCAATACACCTCGGGCAGCACAGGCGACCCCAAGGGCGTCGTGCTGTCGCACGCCAATCTTCTTGCCAATATTCGCGCCATGGGCGCCGTGTTGAAGGCCTCGTCGGCGGACAGGGTCGTCAGTTGGCTGCCGCTCTATCACGACATGGGGCTGATCGGTTGCTGGCTGGGCAGTCTCTACTATGGAGCGCCTGCGCTGATCATGTCGCCGCTGTCGTTTCTCGTTGATCCGGCCCGCTGGCTGTGGGCGATCGACGCTCACAAAGCGACGATCTCGGCGGCGCCGAATTTTGCTTACGAGCTCTGCCTGAAGGCCATCGACGATACGAAGATCGCGAATCTCGATCTTTCTTCGCTGCGCGCGATCATGAACGGCGCCGAACCGGTGAGCCCGACATCAATTGCGCGCTTTATCCAACGGTTTTCGGCTTATGGCTTTCAGCATCAGATGATGACTCCCGTCTACGGCCTCGCGGAAAATGCGGTGGGGCTCGCCTTTCCGCCGCTCGGCAGAGGACCGCTCATCGATCGCGTCGATCGGAAAGCGCTCGATCGGGACGGCGTGGCGCGCGTGGCGGGGGCCAGCGGCGAGGATGTCATCTCCTTGGTGGCCTGCGGGCGCCCTCTTCCGCATCACGAGATTCGCATCGTCGATGACTTAAGTCGCGAATTGCCTGAGCGCCAGGAGGGACGCATCCAGTTTCGCGGGCCATCCGCAACGCGAGGATATTTCCAAAATCCGGAAAAGACTCGCGCGCTGTTCGACGGCGATTGGCTTGAGACGGGCGACCGCGGCTATGTCGCCGGCGGCGACGTTTTCGTCACCGGCCGCATCAAGGATTTGATCAAACGCGCGGGGCGCAACATCTATCCGCAGGAGCTCGAAGAAGCTGTCGGGTCGCTTGAAGGGACGAGAAAAGGCTGCGTCGCGGTGTTTCCCGCGCTCGACGCGCGCGCCGGGACGGAACGACTCATCGTGCTGGCCGAAACGCGCCTGACCGAAGACGCGAGGCGAGAATCGCTGCGCAAAATGATCGTCGAGGCGTCCCAAGCCTTGCTTGATCTCGCGCCGGATGACGTCGTTCTCGTTCCACCGCACACCATCCCGAAAACGTCGAGCGGCAAGATACGACGCTCGGCTGCGCGCGCCATGTTCGAATCCGGCCGGCTGCGCGTGAAAAGCGAGAGCCCTCAATTGCAGCTTGTCCGCCTCGCCCTATCGGGCGCCGGGCCCTGGCTGCGCAAAGCCCTGGCCAACCTCGCGACCTCGGCATACAACGGCTACGCATGGAGCGTGCTGGCGTTCATCGGCGTTTGCGTGTGGCCATGCGTGCTGGCGACGCCAAAGCGGTCGTGGCGTCACCGCCTTGTCAGCGCGGCGGCCCGATCGTTTTTTCGCATGATCGGATGCCCCCTCTCGGTCACGCGCGACGCGCCGCTCCCGCAAGACAATGCGATACTCGTCGCCAATCATTCCAGCTATCTAGACAGCGCAGTGCTGGTCGCCGTCTGTGCGGGAGAGCTCTCCTTCATTGCGAAGGAAGAGCTTGCGCATCAGCGCGTCGCCGGACCCTTCC